>JAJEAY010000170.1 GCA_022824145.1 Rhodobacter sp.
CGACCGCCGTTCCTGCGGTCATTAGGGCACCTGATGGCATGGATCCTCCCGATTGCCAACGGACCTCGGTTTGGCGTAACGAACGGCCCTAGGCTGGAAGGGCTGCCAGGATTAATTCCGCCAGCCACGACAGCATGGGCACCGCAAGGATTGCACCACCGATCACCTTGATCCAATTAAGCTCGGCCTTGATCTTGACTTCTAGTCTCGCAAAGCCGGCTTTGGTCGCAACCCCACCAGTCACGCCGTCCTTAGTCGCAGCGGTGATCGCCGCGGCCTGACGCTCCTCAATTCCGCTTTCCCGAAGAAACCGAGCGGTAGCCATGGTGTCGAACGGTACGTCTGTCATGCAATGCATCTACAATGTCATTTTCGCGCTTTCCATTCCGGGTCAAATCGTTTTGTCCAAATTCCAGCGGACAATGCCCAACCAAGAATTAACCAAGAGATAACCAAGAGATCCAAACTCCCAACTCCGGTTCGTTTCCTGCGTACCAAGCGGCACCTAAACAGGGGAAACGGCTGGCAGTGCAGCGCAATCCCGAAGTGTGAAGACGCAAATGCCATCCGATGCCGGAGGGCGTTAGTCAAAATATTGCCTGTTCGTGGTTGATATGCGTTTGAGTTCGTGATTTGTTTGAAAAATATCGCATGAAAATATCCCATGCCTACACCTGCTCGGCGCGCCATGGCCACAACGCAGGAGCACAGGTCGCAACGCTGGGTGCGGCCGCAGTTGGCCAAAATCACGGAGATGTCATGACTAAAGAAAAGCAGATCCTTATCGATCGAATCGCAAGGGAAGCCCGTCGGGGACGGCTCTCACGGCGGTCATTCATGTTCCACGCCGCTGCCGCCGGACTCACGGCGACCACTGCCACCGGACTATGGACGTCCAAGGTTGCGGCGCAGACGCCGAGCCGCGGCGGAACGTACCGTCTCGGAGTCCATGACGGCAACACCGCCGATCAGATGGATCCCGGAAAATACCAATCGGTCGGCGAAATTCAGCTCGCGCATACGCATCGCAGCTACCTCACCATGATCACTTCGGACAACGGCCTCGGCCCCGACATGGCGACCAGCTGGAGCGCTACGCCGGACGCAAAGACCTGGACGTTCGAACTCAACACGAACGCATCGTTCCACAACGGCCGGCCGTTCACCTCCGCTGATGCGATCGCGTCGCTTAACCATCACCGTGGCGAAGACACGACCTCGGCGGCGAAACCGCTGCTCCAGAGCGTCGTAGACATCAGGGCGGACGGCGACCACGCGATCGTCCTGGAACTCGACCAGGGCTTTGCCGACCTTCCATGGATCATGACCGATTACCATCTCGTCATGCTTCCAGCCAACGATGATGGAACCATCGACTGGCAGAGCCAGACAGGGGCCGGTCCCTACCGCATCGTGGAGCATGACCCAGGTGTGGGAACGCTGCTCGAAAGACATGACGGCTGGCATGGCGAAGGCGCATGGTTCGACCGAGTCGAGATGTCTGTACTCAACGATCCGAACGCCCGTCAGGCCGCGCTCGTATCCGGCGACGTGGATGCTGTCACATCGGTTGACCTCAAGACCCTGTCGCTGCTGCAGCGCCACCCGGACGTCGAAGTCGACAACATTCCTTCCGGCTCGGCGATCACCCTGCCGATGTTCACGGACGTCGCTCCTTTCGATGACAACAATGTCCGGCTTGCGCTCAAGCACGCGATCGACCGGGAAGAGATCATCGAAAAGATCGTGTTCGGAACGGGCTTCCCGGGCAACGACTTCCACGTGTCGCCGAACATGCCGTACTTCCCGTCGGAAATCCCGCAGCGGACATACGATCCCGACAAAGCGAAGTTCCACCTCAAGGAGGCCGGCCTCGATTCGCTCAGTGTCGATCTTTCGGCCACCGACTCGGTCCTTCCGGGCGCGGTCGACATGGTGGTTCTCTATTCCGAACAGGCAAAAGCCGCCGGAATCAACATCACGCCGGTTCGCGAGCCGTCCGACAGCTATTGGGCCGATGTCTGGCTGAAGAAACCCTTCGTCTTCGTCAAGTGGGGCGCCCGGCCAACGCCGGACAACATGTTCACGCTTGCCTACAAGGCGGATGCGGCCTGGAACGAAGCGCACTGGAAGCACGACCGCTTCAATGAGCTGCTGCTGCAGGCCAAGGCCGAACTCGACGAGACCCGTCGCGCCGAAATGTACCACGAGATGTGCATGATAGCCCGCGACGACGGCGGCACCATCATCCCGATGTTCGTCAACTTCGTCTATGCGCGTCGGAAGAACGTCCAGCACGGCCCGAGCGTGGCCGCGTCCTGGGAGGCGGACGGCGGACGGAGCGCAAGCCGCTGGTGGTTCACCTGATCAGCAATCGGGCCCGGGCGCACAGCGCCCGGGCCAGTGCCGTGGAAAGCGGTCAATGAACTCAGCCGCGCAGCTCAACAAACCCAAACCTAATGCGCGGCCACAGGGAGGAACCGGTGAGAGACATTCTCAGGCTAGTCCTCAAGCGCCTCGGGCTCGGGCTCGTAACGCTGCTAGTGATTTCGATAATCATCTTCTTCATGGTCGAACTGCTTCCGGGAGACCTGGCTGAGGCGGTCCTTGGACAGGGCGCCACCCAGGAAACGGTCGCGGCCTTGAGACAGGAGCTCGGCCTCGACCGACCGGCCGTCATCCGCTATCTTGACTGGCTCTCGGGCGCGGTCGTTGGGGATTTCGGCAATTCCCTGATTTCAGGCGACAAGGTCGGAGAGGCAATCTCGGGCCGCTTCCTGAACACACTGTTTCTCGCCGCCTATGCTGCTGTGATCGCGGTTCCGTTCGCGATCCTTCTCGGCATTCTCGTGGCGCTGCTGCGCAATTCCCTGTTCGACCGCGTCGCCAACGTGCTGACGCTGACGTCGATCTCCAGCCCGGAGTTCTTTCTTGGCTACATCCTGATCCTGTATCTGGCAGTGAAAACCGGGCTGTTTCCGGCGATCGCCAGCCTGAGCAGCGACATGTCATTCGGCGAACTTCTCGAACGGACCTTCCTTCCGGCATTGACACTGGTGCTGGTGGTGACAGCGCACATGATGCGGATGACACGAGCGGCGATCATCAACCTTCTGGCGTCGCCCTATATCGAGATGGCTCGGCTGAAGGGCGCACCTCCATGGAAAGTCATCGCCAAGCATGCCCTTCCGAACGCCTGGGCGCCGATCATCAACGTCGTCGCCCTGAACCTCGCCTACCTGATTACAGGCGTTGTTCTGGTTGAGGTCGTGTTCGTCTATCCGGGAATCGGCCAGCTTCTTGTCGATGCGGTGGCCAAACGTGACTTCCCGATCGTTCAGGCCTGCTGCCTGATTTTCGCGGCCACGTTCATCCTTCTTAACCTCGCAGCGGATGTCGGCGCCATTCTGACAAATCCGCGACTGCGGCACCCGAAATAGGAGGAACAGGACGTGAGCGTTTTCGTAATCATCTACTTCGCGTTTCTGATCATCGCTTCGAGTGCTGCGGCATTCTACCAGAAGCGCGGACCCTTCCTGATCCTGTTCTCGCTGACGCTGGCATCTTTCGTGCTGGGCATAGTCGGCGGAACGGCAGCTCTGAGATTCGTCGCCATTGGCGCCGGGCTGCTCGCGTTCTCCGCGGGCGTCGCCTACTGCTTCCGCGAGTTCCTCGTCATCATCATGCCAACGGGAATTGCGAAAGAGCTGAAGACCGCGCCGCTGACAGCGGCCTTCGGGCTCTTCGTGATCTTCACCTATGCCGTAGCCGGCATATTCGCGCCTTGGATCGCGCCATTCGGAGAATCAGAGATCATCTCTTCAGCCTTCGCGCCCGCGGACGACACTATGCTGCTGGGCGCGGACCAGCTCGGACGCGATATGTTCAGCAGAATCGTTTATGGAGCCCGCAATTCAGTGGGACTGGCGCTGGCCGCGACGATCTCCGCCTTCGTTCTGGGAGCCTTTGGCGGACTGCTCGCGGCAACCAAGGGTGGCTGGTTCGATCAGTTCCTCGGGCGTGCGGCCGATGTGATCATGTCGATTCCGTCGCTGATTTTCGCGCTCCTGATGCTGTCCATTTTCGGCCCCAAGGTCATCGTCATCATCATTGCGGTGGCGATCATCTACGCGCCGCGCGTATTCCGGCTTACCCGGGCCGTGGCCGGCAATGTCGTCGTCATGGACTATATCGAAGCGGCGAAGCTCCGGGGTGAACGAACCTGGTATCTGATCAGAAAGGAAATCCTGCCGAACTCAACTGCGCCGCTGGTCGCCGAATTCGGCCTGGAATTCTGCTTCGTGTTCCTGCTCGTTGCAGGCCTTTCGTTCCTGGGTCTCGGAATCCAGCCGCCAACCGCCGACTGGGGATCCATGGTGCGGGAGAATGCGACACTGATTTCCTTTGGTGACCTGACTCCCCTCATCCCCGCAGCCGCAATCGCGCTGCTAACGGTGGCAGTGAACTTCGTGGTCGACTGGATGCTGTTCCGGTCCTCCGGGCTGAAGGAGTGATGCAGATGCAAAAGAATGAGAAAGCGCTTCTTGAAATCAATGGACTGAAGATCCAAGGCTATACCGGGGAACAGTGGGTTGACATCATCAAGGGTGTGGACCTGACACTGCGCCGCGGCGAGGTCATGGGACTGATCGGCGAGTCCGGCGCCGGTAAATCAACCATCGGCGCCGCAGCCATGGGTTATGCCCGTGACGGAACACGCGTTTCGGGCGGTTCCATTGAATTCGACGGCATGGAGCTGACGACTGCTTCGGAAGCGGAGAAGCGCGCTCTGAGGGGGTCGAGGATCGCATATGTCGCCCAGTCAGCGGCGGCGTCATTCAACCCGGCGCACAAGATCATCGACCAGCATACGGAAGCCCCGCTCCACTACCGCATCAAGAAGCGCCTGGAAGCGCAGGAAGATGCGATGGATCTCTATGAGCGCCTGCGCCTTCCCAACCCTCGTGAGATCGGTTTCCGCTATCCGCATCAGGTCTCGGGTGGACAGCTGCAAAGGGCCATGACAGCGATGGCAATGGCATGCCGGCCTGATCTGATCATATTCGACGAACCTACCACTGCGCTTGACGTGACCACACAGATTGAGGTGTTGGCGGCGATTCGTGACATCGTCGACCAGTTCGACACTGCAGCGATCTACATCACGCATGACCTCGCTGTGGTTGCCCAGATGGCGGACACCATCAAGGTTCTGCTGCGCGGGCACGAGGTCGAGGAGGCGCCAACCCAGGAAATGCTGGACAAGCCCAAGGAAGACTACACGAAGTCCCTGTGGGCCGTGCGTAGTTTCCAGCGGGCGCAGAAATCCCGCCCGAAGGGATCCGAACCGCTCATTTCGATCCGGAATGTCGACGCAGCCTACACGGGTGGCGTGAAGGTTCTGGACGATGTTTCCTTTGACATACATGAAGGAATGACGGTTGCGGTTGTCGGTGAGTCCGGTTCCGGGAAGTCAACCACTGCCCGGGTGATCACTGGCCTTCTGCCTCCGATGAAGGGTGAAGTGCTGTTCAAGGGCGATCCGCTGCCGCCAAGCTACCTGAACAGGAACAAGGACCAGCTTCGCCAGGCACAGATGATCTACCAGATGGCCGATACCGCGCTCAATCCAAAGGTCCGGATCAGCGAAATCATCGGACGGCCCGCACAGTTCTATTCCGGCCTGCATGGAGCGGAACTGAAACATCGAGTCGACGAACTGCTGGATCTCATCGAGCTGGATCCTTCACAGTTCTACGACCGGTATCCGCCGGAGCTTTCCGGAGGCCAGAAGCAGCGGGTCGGAATCGCACGAGCGCTTGCCGCAGACCCGACATTCATAATCTGCGACGAGGTCACCAGTGCGCTTGACCAGCTTGTTGCGGAAGGAATTCTCAAGCTTCTTGACCGGCTTCAGAATGACCTGAACCTCTCCTACATGTTCATCACACATGACCTTGCTACGGTTCGGTCGATCGCGGATGAAGTTGTTGTCATGCAGAATGGCCAGGTTGTGGAGGAAGGTCCAAAAGACAAAATGTTCACACCTCCGCATCATCCATACACCGATCTTCTGCTATCGTCAGTGCCGGAAATGGATTCCAGCTGGCTTACCACACTGCTCGAAGAGCGGGGTGTGGACAACATCGGTGACGCGGCAAGAGTCTGAAACCACGGCCGGGTTCTGCCCTTTCCGGCTGGGGCGGCAATGGAGTCGCTCCACCGTGAATGGCAATCGGCATACCGACGCCGCTGTCCTGAGCATTGAGCCCGGAATTGCCGGGAAGGTGGCATTTTTGGTCTATGCTCTTGATATGCTGACATAATTTCGGAGCGACAGGGAATTGCATGAAATTCGACCTTGGTGCCTATTCACGCAGGGTAACCACCGGTTCAGCCAAGGCACAGGACTGGTTCGACCAAGGGTTTGCGTGGCTTTTCGGCTACAATCATGAAGAGGCGATCACCTGTTTCGAGCGTGCGGTTTCCGAAGATCCCGGATGCGGCATGGCGCAGTGGGGCATCGCTTACGCAATTGGACCGAATTATAACAAACCCTGGCGGGTATTCAGTGAATCCGAAAGGACCCTGACCCTTGATCATGCCCACTCAGCTATCGCCGCCGCCCGGAAGGCAAAGGGCCTGGCGCCTGTTGAGACCGCATTGATCGAGGCGCTTGCCACACGGTTTCCGACTGACCCAGGACTCGAGGATTATACCCCCTATACGGATGCTTTCGCGGAAGCCATGCGTGGGGTGCATGCGGCGTTCCCGGGTGACTTGGATGTCCTCTACGTCACTTCCGAAGCATTGATTACCCGAACGCCATGGCAGCTATGGGATCTCCACTCTGGCCAGCCAGCCGAGGAAGCGTCGACGATGGAGGCCTGCACTCTTCTGAACGGTGCATTCGCCGAGATGCCAGGCGCCTGGGATCATCCTGGCCTGCTTCACCTCTTCATCCACTTAATGGAGATGTCGCCAACGCCCGAAGCCGCACTGCGGCACGGTGACCGATTGACCGGACTGGTTCCAGACAGCGGTCATCTGATGCACATGGCGACCCATATTGACGTGCTCTGCGGCGACTACCACAACGTGATCGAGCGCAATGCCGCTGCCGCTCGGGTGGACCGGAAATACACGGAATACGCGGGCGGAGAGAACTTTTACGCGCTGTATCGCATCCACAACCTGCACTTTGCCGTATATGGCGGAATGCTCAGTGCCAGACCGAAGATCGCGTTGCATTATGCCGAGCAGCTTCGCAGGGAGGTACCTGACGATGTGGTCCGCGTCTATCCGGATCTGTTTGAAGCCTTCGTTGCAACCCGGGCACATGTGCTGGTGCGCTTTGGCATGTGGAAGGAAATTCTGGAAGAACCGATTCCTGAGTGCAGGGAACTCTATGCCTTTACCCATGCGCTTATCCTTTATGCCCGCGCAGTAGCGCTCGCGAATCTCGGTGAATTGGAACGGGCTCAAGAGGAGAGCGAACGGTTCAACGCCGCATTTGACGAGATTCCGGACACCCGCATGCTGTTCCAGAACTATGCCCGCGACGTTCTTGGCGTAGCCCGGGAAATGATGCTGGGGGAACTGGCCTACAAGGCGGGCCGCATCGAAGAGGGGCTGGAACACCTTCGGGAGGCGGTGCGGCTTGACGACGGCCTTATGTATGAGGAGCCATGGTCCTGACCACAGCCCACACGCCATGCCTTGGGCGCGCTCCTGCTGGACGCCGGATATTGGGAAGAGGCCGAGCAGGTTTATCGTGCGGATCTCGGTCTGGACCCCACTTTGCCCCGTGCATTGCAGCATCCACGCAACGTCTGGGCGCTCCATGGATTGCATGAATGTCTGGAGCGGCGGGGAGAACGGACCGAACTCCCCTACATCCGCAGCCAGCTTGATCTGGCTCTGGCGCGCGCTGAAGTTCCGATAAGGGCCAGTTGCTACTGCCGGTCCGTTTAGGTCGGGGAGTTAGTGAGGCACCGGAACTGTCCGCTAGTGTCCCAAGATTACCTGCACATAGTTCTGTGTCTCGGCAAAAGGCGGGACTCCGTTGTATTTCTGCACCGCCCCAGGGCCGGCGTTGTACGCAGCCAGTGCCAGCCTCCAGTTGTTGCCGAATCGGTCATACTGCTGACGGAGGTATCTGGCTCCGCCTTCGAGGTTGTCGTGCGGGTCTGTGCGGTCAACCCGCAGTTCACGTGCGGTCGCAGGCATTAGCTGCGTCAGGCCATAGGCTCCATCAGGCGATTGTGCGTCCGCACGCCAACCGCTCTCCTGCTGGATTAACCGTAGGAAGAGATCCTCCGGGACTCGATGTCTGCGCGCCGCCTCGCGAGCCATCTCCAGATACGGTCCCTTGTACGCTCCACGGAAGGACGGCAGGTTTCGGTCGCCTGATCGTTGGAATGACACACCCCGCTTGGCCATATATAATCCAGCATCGTATGACCGCTCCCGAAGGCTCCCGGACTTGGAAAAAAGACTGTCGGCTGAGGCGGCGTTGGCCGTCAGTCCGACTGCGAAAGCAACAATATGGATCATCAGGCGCCGCTTCATCACATGCTCCATTTGAACAAACCAAGATGCATTTTCCTGTAGGGATGTCCAGCGAGGATTGCCCTGCCCCAGCAATTCCCGCTAAGTCTGATCCTACCCAGCAGACAGTCATTTCAGCACGAAACAGTTGAAAACAAGGCAAAAACCGTTTCGGACATTTGGTGGAATATAGCCGATCTGGCGCAAAAACTCTGCGAAAAGAAAAGCGC
>JAJEAY010000254.1 GCA_022824145.1 Rhodobacter sp.
TTCAGAGAAACCGGCAGTCGGAGCCTTTAGAAGGCACTTTGTTTCATGGTCCAATCCTTTTCAATGCATCTACAGGCTTCATCAGTTCCAATCCGAATTTCTGGTCGGCGACGCCCTTGAAGTGCCCCAAGTTGAAGGTTACGATTCCATCAGCACGGCCTGCCACTGCGGTCTCAAGGATCATTTCGTCATTCGGATCCCGCAACTGCGGACGCCACAGGAAATGCGGATTGACTTCTTTTCCGACTTCACACAGCGTATCAATCACGACACGAACCTCTCTCTCACTTAGGCCCGAAGCTGACAGATGCTTCGGCCTGCAGCATACGGATTCATATTCCAGCACCAATGGCACTGATATCAGCAGCGTAAACGCCTCGTTCACGGCCAGTCTGAGCAATAATGCCGACGCACCCGCGGGACTGCGCAAGCCAGAGGCGACGACATTGGTATCAATTGCAAATTTCATGAAAGTACTATTTCGTTTTATGATATCTTATAAGATATCATCTGATGCCGGCATGGCAAGTGCGTTGACGCGAATCAGCCTAAAAATATCCTTAAGCTCCGCCAAGAACGGTCCCAAAAAAATTCGACGGCATCCTGCAACTCATGAGGCAAGGATTTTTGTTTCCGCCAGATGAATCCGGATTCTCTGAATCCCGATCTCCTTCAATTCCAAACGGAACTTGACAGAGAACCGGCAACGGATTCCGGGTCCAATGCATTGATTTTCAGATGCTTTTCCGTCCGGGAGACGGCCGCCGGGCTGGCAGCCTTATGGGAACACTCCGGCCTCAGGAATAGGGTAATTCTCTATATTATTAAGTGCCGTCCGGAAAAAAAACCTGCGCAGATCCTACGAGAACATAAATCTCCTACGAGAACATAAATCCAGTTTCGGCGACCCTGAACGGGGATATCTCCATCCAATGTCAGTGACATACGTGAAAGTTCCATGTGGAAAGTTCCGTCTAAACTGCGTTCGGTTAAATGAGAGTTTGAGGGCTTTCAAAAAGCGATGGAGGACATCATAGGCTTTGGAACAGAAGTTGCCTCCCTTTAGTATCGTGCGACCGCCAATGGAGGGCAGAGCGAAGATCAGCTTGAGGAACTATCAGAACCGGAACTCCTTAAAAAATTTGCTTTCCAAATTCCAAGCTGCGCTGCTGCATGCTGATAGCTCCATCTCAGTTCTAAGGTGTGTCGTCGGTGAATTGGTCCACACTCAGGCGCACGACGATCTGCCGCTCAATGGAATGCATCCACGAAGCCAGCGCGTGCCTGCTCCGCTTGGAACGCTGAACTGAATTCGGACCCGCCATTCAATTCGCTCACAAGCTCATCGACCACCAAGGCAACGGTCTGTTCGTTGCCGACATAGCCCAGGTCTTGAAACATGGAGACGGTCGCTCAGCCTGCGCCGCTGTTCTGGCAGTCATTTGTGCAGCAAACAGCATCTATTCTTCCGACTCGCAGCCCAAATATCAGCAGGCGCTAACGTCCAACAGCGACCGAGAGGACGGAAGCCGCATCAAGTCGCGAATCGCACCCAGCATAAGCCACAAACCGATCCGGCCGCACCAGAAGAAAAGAACTTTCCCATTCCCGCGTCGCTGGTGTGTCAGTCATGTTCACCAAATCAAGCGGCACTCCGAGGCGTGAAGCGGCTTCACTGAAGCGCACACCAACGGATTCCGCATCGCCAACTGTTACCAACGCAAAATTCGCGCCCAGCCGAGCGATGACATCTTCCTTGGGAGGCAGATAGCAGCCCGGCCGCGCCTTGTGGCAATGCCTGCCCACCGCACTTGGCGTTCCACCATTTCCCAGCACTATCGGAGATCCTCTGTAGTTCGGAAAGTACCCGTCGACATCCCGCTTGGTGGAGACAGCGCGGCTGTTCCATGCCGTCTCGAATGCCGAGAGATCCCTGTCCGGGTCAAAGGCTTCCAGAAACGTCCTGTCCTCCTCGATCATCCGGGCAATGAAGTCATCAGCTGTCGAGCGGAACACAGGAAGCCGTTCCGCCGTGTAGCTGTCAAGAAGCCCATTCGTACCCCAGCCTTTGAGCACCGCTTCCAGCTTCCAGCTCAGATTGCGCGCATCCTCGAAACCGGTATTCACGCCGTATCCTCCGTATGGCGGGTGGCTGTGAGCCGCATCTCCGGCAATGAAGACACTGCCGCGCCGGTAGGTGTCCGCGATTGCGATCCTGAGATCCCAAAAGCCGAGATAGTGCTGTTCGAAGGCAATCTCCCTGCCGACAGCCTTGGCCAGCCGAGCACCGAGATTGACGGTTTCCGGTGTAGACTCGACAGGAACGGGCGCGTGAAAGAACCAGTTTTTCATGTCGACGCGACCAAGGAACTGCCAGTAGCCGCCAAATTCCGGATGGAGCGCGTTGAAATAGCTCTTTCCGGGAAAGCGGCTCATTAGATCGTCAAGCTCTTCGGAATGGAATACGGCCAGGATCATGCGCCGTCGATGCGACCGGAAAGACTGGTGAATGCCTGCCTTCTCACGCGTCAGCGAACGGGCGCCGTCACAGCCAACGACAAAATCCGCGCGGAGACGGTAGGGATCGCCATGTTCGGGCCTGATCAGCAGTTCGGGGCGCTCATCCAGCGCCGAGACGTCTTCAACCCGACTCGAACAGCGGAGCTCAACTGTTTGAAGACCGTCCACCCGCGCGCGCAGAATGCGTTCCACATCGTATTGAGGAATGCGGATATTGCGCTCCGAGTAGTATTGCTGAACGTCCGATCTGGCCAGCCATTCGTAAGAATAGTCGCTGAGGAGATTGCGATAGGCTGTCACGCCAGCGGTCCCGAAGGACGCCGGAATGGGCCTTGCGGCTTCGACGGCGTCGAGGACACCCCAGGCCCTGAAGTGTTCGGCCGTGCGCTGGGTCAGATTCTGACCTTTGGGAATCGTATGCAGATCCTTGTGACGTTCAAGGACGACCGTCTCGATCCCGCGCTGTCCCAGGTCTATCGCCAATCCAAGCCCGACCGGGCCACCGCCCACGATAGCTACCTGCGTCATCGGACACTCACGCCGGGAAACTCTCGCTCGGGGATTGTGGATAGCGCGTGTTCCCCTGTTGATTCAGCACCGTGACAGCAGGCTGCCCTACGGAGGGAATCCTCCACCCAACCACTGACGCCATGCCGAAGGCAGGTATTGTGCCTGCCCCTCACAGCGGAACAGCCGTCAGGTCGGCGCCCACCGTGAGAGGTCCGTCCCAGGTCTGCCTGACCAGCGCCTCGAATTCTTCCGGGCCGGTCAGGGGGTCATCGCTTGGGGTGAAGTGCTGCAGCACAAGCCGCTTTACTCCGGCATCGGTCGCAATGCGCCCCACATCGTCGCCGGGCGTGTGGGCAGCAACCATGTGGGCCAACAGGTCCGGCTTTATGTCTTTCAGGCGATCGCACATCCGTTCCGCACCCTCACGGTGCATGACCTCATGCACAAGTACATCAGCGCCTTTGGAGAACTCCGAAAGCGGCGGGAAGCAGGACGTATCGCCCGAAAAGACAACTGTCTTTTCCGCGAAGCGCAGTTTCAGCGCATATGTCTCCACTGGAGGATGGACAACCTGAAGCGCGGCAACCTCGACGAGATCGTCCTGAAAGACAAAGCCTTCTGAGTATTCAGTTACCTCGAACATGTCGTGCGGATCCATCTGTTTCTCGTCAGCCATACGGACCCCGACGTCGTAGGACATGGCTTCGAAGAAAGTCTCGACCAGCGCCCGGGTTCGGTTCGGGCCATAGATCTTGATGGTCCGTTTCTGTGAAGAACACCAGACTGTGTGCAGAAGAGGTCCGAGTTCCAGGCAATGGTCCGAATGCAGGTGCGTCAGGAGAACCGTATGGACATCCGCAAGAGTGTATCCCGCTTCAACGAACTGTCGCGTCACACCCAGACCGCAGTCAACGATGTAAGGGCGCCCGGAAACCTCGACGACAGAGGAAGAAGGCCACGCGGATCCCGTTGTCAGGCGCGGCCCGCCCTTTGTGCCTAGAAGGATGACTTTGTCCGTCATGACCAGTTTCCTGTCGTCTCTGCGGCGCAGCCCTGCTAGACCGGCGGCATGATCAAAGGGTTCCACCACGTCGGTGTCGCGACGAACGACCTCTCCCGACTGGTTGCGTTCTATTCCGACCTGTTTCACGGCGATCCCGTTCGCGAGTTTTCATGGGACCGCGGCGACACAGCGCTATCAGCCCGTTTAGGACTCGAGACGAGTGCGGGAAAGCTCGTGTTCGTCGCATTTCCCGGCGCGGGGATTGAGATTTTCCAGTTTGACCATCCAGACATCGCAGAGGCACCGGACCTGCGCTGCGTTGCCAAGCCGGGCCTGAGCCACATCTGCTTTGAAGTCGACGAATGCCTGAAGGAATATGACAGACTTCAGAGCGCTGGAATGGTGTTCCATGCCTCTCCGTTGACGATGCCGACAGGCGGCATTTTTGCATATGGCCGCGATCCCGACGGCAACGTCGTGGAAGTGCTCCAGCAGCCACCCCGCTGACACTCACTCGACTGCTCCATAGTCCACGGCAAGTCCGTGCCATCCCTGCCAGCGCCGTTCCCAGTAAAGGTTATGGATCTTGGCTGAAACCGGTCCCACCCCTTGACGCACAGGCACTCCGTCCACTCTGGAAACCGGCAGAATTCCCCCGGCACTTGAGGTCAGGAACACTTCTTCTGCTGACATAAGGTCATCAACCGTGACTCTGCCGACCGCCGCTTCAAGACCGGTTTCCCTGCAGAGCTCAATAGCAGTCAAACGCGTAATGCCTTCCAGACAGCCCAGTTCAGGCGTCATCACGCGACCATCCCGAACCACAAAGACATTTGAACCGGGCGCCTCTGCGAGGGCGCCGTTTCCGTCGGTCATCACGGACCACCCCGCGCCATGCCGTCCGGCCTCAAACAGCGACATGCTGAGATCAAGCGAGTTGAAGTTCTTTGCGCGTGGATCAACGGCGTTTGCGGGGATGCGAATATAGTCCTTGGCGATGTGCAGGTTAATGCCAGCCTGCCGGTCCGCATCGTCCTTGATGAAAACATAGGGAATGGCGAACGCGTAGAACCTGTTTGTGAACCGGTCGGAATGCAGCCTGTCCGCAGGCAGCGCCGGGTTGGATCCGCGTGTGACAGCCCACCAGATGTAGGCGTCCTTCAGCCCGGTGCGGGCGACCAGAGCATTCAGAAGCCTCGCCACCTTCTCGGGAGTGAACGGATTCCTCAGCAGCATTCGGCTGCACGACCGGGCGAAGCGGGCCTGATGGTCGCTCAGCCGAAAAAACTGACCGCGGCTGACCGACACAACGTCATAGACCGCGTCACCACGCAAAAAGCCAAGATCGGTGATGGGAACGGCAGCCTGGCCGAGCGGAACGAAACGATCGATGATGAAGGCCGCTCCCTCGGCCCAGCCGGGATCCCGGATCAGCGGCCGGTGTTCTTCGGCCTTGGCCGCAATCTCCTGTACCGGGATTGGGGTCAGATCATTCATGATGTGGTCTCAACGGTTCGCGGCGCGGTCTCAAGTGAATCTCCGAAGTCGAAATCCACGCCCAAATGCTCGGGATAGAGGTTTTTCACACGAACGCCAGAGAATACCTCCCATTGGATTATTTCGTTGGGGTCGCGCACGGTCAGGTCAAACAGTATCCCGGTGATGTCGCTGCGATCATATTCAAGTATCCGAGCGTAGGAAGGAAATTCCGCCACATTGCGCTGTGTCCGGTCTTCCTCGTCCATACCGATGTCGTCGCGACCATGCGGCATGCAGATAGAGTGGATCACCATTGCCGTATCCGTCTCCTCGAACCGGTGCGCGTCACCCATTGCCCAGGTCCGTTCCTTGATATCGTCGTCGGTCAGAGCTGAAGACCAGACCTGTTCAACAGTCATCCTTTCCTGGTCAACCCGGTATTCGACTCCGCGCGAGAAGCTCTTGTGGAACGGGATGCGCTCCCGTCCGGGACGGGCGCCGTAGATTCCGTTGTCAAACAGAACGATCGTACCTTCGGATGTGATGCGCGGGTTATGCATATGCCACGGCCAGCGGAAGGGCTGGCCCACGGGCGCGAGCAGTTTCGACCGGAGATGCGGCGGCCAGTCCGTGTGGTCACCGAGGATCCAGACGATCTCTCCTGTAGGACGGTCGATCTTCAGGATACAGTCCTGCAGCCGGAGCGAAACCAGCACGCTGTCATCCCGCGGGTCGTAAGTCACTCCGTTGCCGTGTGTCCAGTCGCCCGCGTTCGGGAAGCCTCGCACATGCCAGTAGGCATCAAGCGCGTCGTAGCCGATGCGGTAGATATCGAGATGGTTGAAGCTGTCCCAACTCCAGACCACTTCGCCCTCAGACGTGAACTCGACCACCATGTCACCGACAATTTCCCTGTCCGCCTTATGCTTTTCCGGTTCGTGGACGGAAGCAGGCCAGTTTTTTACGGGCCGGGAATGCGCGGACAGCGCCAGGAAATTCCCGTTCGGCATCTGGTGCGGCTGGTGGTGCAGGCTGCGCACCGGAACCGGAATTCCGCCCTCAAGCCGTCCCTGCGGCCGTTCCGCAGCGTACCAGGCACACACGGTGTTGCCGGCCAGGTCGATTTCACGGGAACAGGAGTCGGTGTCATGAACAAAGATGTTGCCGTTGGCCAACCGCTCGATTCCCGCGGCGCGTTTCGACAGTTTCCGCATCCACCGCATCCTGCCCAGATTGTCGATGGCGACGAGCATCCCCCATCCGGTCAGAAACCGGCGCTGCGCCGGAGTCATGTCACGGATTCGCCCAGATGCCCGTCGGCGAACAGTCAGGAATGTGAACCGCCCAGCCATACGGTCGGGTCGGGCCTCATGTGTCAAGAGAGGTGGCATCTCCAGAGGCGAGGACGGCACGTCACGCAGTTCATGGACCAATGTGTCGCCCCAGGTCAGCGCCGCTTCGCCATCGCAGATCTGAACGGTCAGTCGGGCATCCCCCGTTGGATGAAAGCCCAGAATCAGGTATGGTCCATCCTGTGCTGGAAACGTAAGCGTCCAGACATCGTCCTGCTGCTCAACCCGGACGCGGATCCTTGAGGCGCCTCGACTGGGGACGCGCAGTTCGGCAACCAGCGGAGCTTCCTTCGGACCATGAACCAATTCGGGCTCTGCAGCAAAGCTAAGCTCAGACATTGATCGAGTCCTTCACTGAATTCCTCCCTGTTTAGTGCGGCGACGCGTTGGTCCGGTAGTCAGGATTGCTTTTAACTGTCAGAAGTGACGTTGTTGCCGGATGCAGATCGCCCGAAATTCCGGATTTTTTCAGATGCACGGAGTTTCCGGTTGTGAGACGGTTCAGGCTGACGACAGTAACTGCCGACGCCTGTAAAGTGAACGGAATGAAAGAGATCCGGCCGAATTCAATGCCTGAAGCTGCGGACCTGCTCGCGATGTACCGCAGGATGCTGCTTATTAGGAAGGCCGAAGAGCAGCTCCTGAAGGATGTCAGGCTCGGGCGAACACCGGGCCAGGTCCATACCTCCGACGGTCAGGAAGCCATTGCGGTCGGGCTCTGCGCCCACCTCGAAGACGCTGACCAGATCACCTCGACCCATCGCGGGCATGGACACTTTCTTGCCAAGGGCGGCGACGTGCGCACCATGTTTGCCGAGATCTACGGCAAGAAGGAAGGCGTATGCGGAGGCATGGGCGGATCGATGCATGTAGCGGATTTCTCGAAGGGAATCGTCGGCGCCAACGGAATCGTCGGCGCGGGACTAGCCATAGCTGCGGGCGCCGCCTTTGCCAACCAGCTCGACAGGAAGGGAAATGTGTCGCTCTGCTTCTTTGGCGACGGCGCGGCGAATCAGGGAACATTGATGGAATGCCTGAACATTGCGTCGCTTTGGAGGTTGCCGGTCATCTTTGTTTGCGAAAACAACGGGTATTCCGAGTTCTCGCCGACCGAAACCGTGACTGCGGGCGGGATCGCGGACCGGGCCAAACCTTTTGGCATCCCGACATGGACCATCGACGGCAATGACCTGACCGAAGTCTGGCGCACCGGGGCCAAGGCGACCGCACATGCCCGTGAGGGTGAGGGCCCGGCATTCATCGAGGCGCGCACCTACCGTTATTCGGGGCATTTCTCAGCGGAAGCGAATGTGCTCGCGACCTCCTACCGTTCGGACCGGGAGATCGAAGCCTGGCGTGACCGGGATCCGATTTCGCGGGTACGTTCGTACCTGGAAATGTCCGATGAGTATGGATCGACCGCGCTTGCGCAGGTGGAAACCGAAATCGATTCCGAGATCGCCGACAGCGTTGCCTTCGGATTGGCCGGCACACCGCCGGAACCGGGCACCGCGGAACCGCTCATGTTCGCCGAAGGGTCAGGATGATGGCCAGGATTCGACTGATTCAGGCGGTCAACCGCGCACTCTTCGAGGAGATGGAGCGCGACCCGAAAGTGATCCTGATCGGTGAGGATGTGGAGGCCAGCATTTTTGGCGACACCCGTGGCCTGCTGGACCGATTCGGCCCCGACCGCGTTCGCAACACCCCGATTTCCGAGGCCACGCTGACGGGAATGGCCGTCGGCGCGGCAGCATGCGGCTATCGCCTTGTTCTGCATATGATGTTCTCAAACTTCATCTATACGGGCTTCGATGTGATCGCGAACCAGATGGCCAAGCTGCGTCTGATGACCGGTGGCCAGATCACCCTGCCGATCACGGTCATCGCAAATTACGGTGGCGGACGGTCCACAGCGGCACAGCACTCGGACACCCCTTTCGCACCGCTGATGAATCTCTCCGGGGTCGAAGTGGCGGTTCCCTCAACGCCTGCCAATGCCAAGGGTCTTATGAAGTCGGCAATCCGTTCCGACAACCCGACATTCTTTCTTGAACCCGGCGGACGTGGCGGGGACAGCGGCGAAGTTCCCGACGGTGACTACGTGACTCCACTAGGAAAAGCGGAATTGATCCAGGAAGGCCGTGACCTGAGCCTTATCACGATGGGTTCGATGACGCGAATGTCCCTGCAGGCCGCCAGGAAACTGGAACAGGCGGGAGTGTCGGTCGAAGTGCTGGATATGTTGTCACTCGTGCCGCTTGACGAGGACGCGGTTCTTGCGACCGCGGCAAAGACCGGAAGGGTAATGATCATCGATGAGTCGCGCGACAGATGTTCGGCGGCAAGCCACATATCGGCCGTGCTGGCAGAAAGGGGATTCCCGAGCTTGCGGGCGCCTGTAAGGCGGATTACCGTCCCGGACACGGCGTTGCCCTATGCGCCATCAGCTGAACAGCCATTGTTGCCAAACGCTGACCGTGTGCTTGCAGCTGCCGGCAAATTGCTTGGAAAGGAGATTCCCTCATGAAGGTTTGGCTCAAGCTAGCAAGGATTGGCATGACTATGGAAGAAGCCACCATCGTGTGCTGGCGTGTCACACCGGGAGAGCGATTCAAGACCGGCGACATTCTCTACGAAATCGAAACCGAAAAGGTCACCAACGAAGTCGAAGCTCCGGGCGACGGGACGCTCGTTGAAATTCTGGTTCCGGAAGGCGAGGTGGCGCAGGTCGGTCAGGACGTCTGCATCGTCGAAGGCGCCTGAGGGGGCAGTTCGGTTTCGTGCATGCAAATCTACCCTGACTTCGACGTTTTTGCCCGAAGACGGCAGACTGCGCTCCCGGGGTCTTGTTGGAATTGTGCAGAAACGCATACAGCCGCGGCACTCCCATCGGCTGGGCGGAAGCCGGAAAACCGGCCGCATTAAGTTCCGGAAGACCCCAGGTTTTGCGAACCTGATCCATGCGCCAGTTCTGCGGCAACTATAGCGCCGGTCGGTCACACCTTCGACTGCGGTCGCTGACCAAGTGGGTGCAACCGTCGCGGATTCCATTCCGTCGAAGACATCGATCTATGCAAATCGCTCAGGATTCATGAAATCCATCGTGCCGTTCATCTTCGTCCGCAGTTCCGTCCAGCCATCGGTCAATGATGGCAGTGACGCGAGTCGAATCTGTGGACCGGAAACCGGGAGGAACGGATAGCCCGCCCAGACTCCACCGTCTCCACTCGCGGCTCCATAGTGTTCGCTTCGCCGCACCGTAGCCGATCGCGGCTGATGAAGAGTATGCTGCCATCCACCAAGCTAAGTGAATTTTCGATTGCAGAGCCGCTCCAGGTTGCCATGATAGATGGCGGCGCGGGTTTCCTCGTCGATATCCATCTCGTCGATCGTCCTGATCGTCTCGCGGATATACATCCGTCCGCCTTCGGGATCGAAAGGTGCATCGGACGCAAAGACTACTTGGTCGGATCCAAAAAAATCCATTGCCATACGTATCGCGCCGCCTGCGCCGAATGTAGCCGTGTCGGCGATGAACCTGCGGAAGTAGTCGAGCGGGCGGTGCTTTAGTTCTGCCCGCAGCGCACCATAGTCCTCATCCGAGCTTCTTGCGCCAAGAACATCGTTTCCGGGGCCGAAGCGGCCCTCGAAAAACGGAATCATGCCGCCCGCATGGTGGGTAATCACCTTGAGGCCGGGCAGCCTGTCCAACGTCCTGGAATAGACCAGACGAGCCATGGCCGCGGATGTCTCATAGGGCCATCCGATGGTCCACCAGAGTTCATACCTGGATTTTTCTTCAGTCCGGTAGTCGGGGAAATCCGCGCCCCGGGCCGGATGGATCCAGATGGGAAGATCCATCGCTGCCATGTAGTCGAACATTGGCGCGAATTCCGGAGCATCCAGCGGGCGGTTGCTGACGTTGGAGTATATCTGGATGCCACAGGCATTCGCCTCTTCAATCGCATAGCGGCAGGATTCCAGGATCGCATCGATGCCTGCACCCATCGGCGGTGTTGCGATGAATCCTTTGAAGCGATCAGGATAGCGCGCGCAGAGCTCGGCCTGACTGTCGGTGCCGATCTTCGCGAGGTCCGTCGCCTGAGCCGGGCTTGCGACCAGTTCCAGCGGTGGGGAGCCCAGCGAGAGGATCTGGGCGTAGCCCTCGTAAAGGTCCATGATCGCAAACCGTTCGTCCAGATCGATCATCATCTTCTGAGCTTCCGAGCGCCTCACGATGTCGGTCATCGGGCCGGTAATGTCTTTGATCGCCCTGTAAAAAGCGGTTGGCCAAATATGTGTGAATGCGTCCAGTTTGATCATGGTTCCACTCAAAGTCCTGCCTTGCCGCCACAGATGCTGACGGTCTGTCCGATCAGGGAATCGCCGTCACGGAAACGTAGAAACGATGTTGCGCGGGCGAGATCCTCAGCAGAATATCACGTTTGATTGCCCGCCCTGCAAGAGCGGTTGCTCTTGCGGAGTAAGGGTCTTTGTTCGCCTGTGCGCTTATGCTGTCGGTGTGGCTAGGCGAAGTTGGAGGCATCGGCTCAACGCTACGGATCGCTGCTCTTCGAATTGAAGCGAAAACGCGCCCGTAACCACGCATGGACGTGTGCCCTGTGCTACACTGGAAGCGTCATCTTGGGAGAAATCGAGACTCCCTCGCCAACTCGGTGCGCGACGGTTCCGGCTGGGTCAAAAGTGGGTCATCGCAGGGTTTCTAAGTCGGGCAGTCTCAACTCTCTTCGCTTTGCCTTCTGGCCATATCCTGCAGCCTTTGTACAACAAGATGCACCCGCGTGGACGGGTTTTCCTTAAGAATTAGCTGCCCGTTCTTGGACGCTTCATCCAAAGCCTTCTCTGCGCGTGTGTATGCTTTGTCACGCATTGGTTTGATCTTGTCATAACACTCATCACATTTCGCTTTATCGTAGTCAGCTAAACAGACGTGGGAGTGCTTTAGATCGTGGATCAGAGCCTTTGCCGGTGATCCGACACCCTCTCCAGTTGAATAAGGTTTGAGATCGCCAGAGACGTGAAAAAATACCAGATTTCAAAGCAGGGAATGGATGGAATGGCCACGACAGCCTGCCCATTTGGTGCTCGGCGCGGTCGAAGACGAGGAACAAGTGCTCGAAGTCAGGATCGCCTGCCAGGAGATCTTCGGCTTATTCAACGACACTGATTGGAGCCGATCCCCCGTCTCCGGTGATTGTGACACTAGCCGTGGTGAGGCGCAGTTCCCCGATCAGGCGGCGGAAGTATTCGGGTTCGGTCTTGCTGCCTTCGGCAACGATCATGGCGCGTTCCCGCTCTTTGCGACTCGCGGGGCGCCGCCGCGTATCCTTGGGTGACTTGCCACGTCTCTTGCCCATGTCTGCTATCCTGCCAAACGCGGTACCGCCCCATACCGTCCCTGCAGATAGCCTCTTCGGAAAGGCCGCTCATCACGTGTCCTATAGTCCGAGAAGGGAACCAGACGGGAGGCAAGATCGTCGCTTTTCTCGACCAACCAGATCTGATCGCGTCCGATGCAATCCTCTTCTGTGACGGTGGGATCATGGGTGGTGAAGATGATCTGCGCGTTATGCGGGTTGCTCTTGGAAGAGCGAAACATGCGGGTAATGTAGCGGAATGCGAGGGGGTGCAGGTGTGTGTTGATCCCGTCGACGACAAGCGTGCAGCCGTTGTCTAGAGAGTCCATGATCGGACCTATGAGCGCAAACAGTTCGCGGGTGCCCGTAGATTCTTCGTCGAAATCCAGACGCGTTTTTGCACCTGTCTCGTCTTTGCGATAGGTATGAACTTCCAGTATCTTCGTCCCCTCTGGAAGCAGTGGCTTAAGCTGCTTCCGCTGCTTCTCGGGCAGGTTCCTGAAGTCGGTTGTTTCAGGAACGCTCCGTTCTTCCGCTTCTACATCGTCCAGCCGCAAGTCAGCATCTGCCAGAAATGCCATCACCCGGCCCTTCCAATCATCGTCGTCAAGGCGGCCGGCCGTGTTCTGCTCGATTGATTCCGCATCGAGAATCGTTCGCAGCCCCCTGCTCAGCCAGTCGAAGGGGCGCTCCAGCGGCTTGGCGTTGAGCTGTTTGGCGGTGCTGAGAAAGAGGGCGTTTTCACGCGTTTGCGCTATCCAACTTTGACGTTCGCCCTTTAGGTGGGTCGCGTTTGTTTCCCATTGGTAGGTGTCACGTTCCGGATCGTATTCGCGGGTGAAAATCTGGCGCTGCCTGCGCGTTGCGGACGGGCGTTCGAAGAGCCATTCCTCCCAGATTCGGTCGGCGTCGTAAGCGAAGCCGTACTGGAACAGGCTGTCGTAATGCAGGAAGGTCACCTCGAATTCCGTCGGCGCACTGCACCACTTGGAGTGAAATAGATGTGGCTCGTATTCTTCGATGAGAATTTTTTCGTCCTTGAATGAGTCACGGACGAGGGCACGAACCGCCTTCATGCTCCGAACCAGTCCAGACTTTCCGGACCCATTGGCCCCAAAGATGCATGCTTGTTGCAGCACATGTGGAGCGCCGTTGTTGCCGGTAGCCACAGCGTTCGGTGTTCCGCTGTTCGAAGCGGTCATAAGGAAGCTTTGCCTGTCTCGGAAGGATCGGTGGTTTTTGACTGAGAATTCAACGAGCATGAGAGATGATCCAATTATGTGCCCTGTTTCTGACAGAAATTGCAAATAATTGCACTTATTTTTTTGTAAAGTAGAAGAGCCCTCGTTCGCGTATTCCCCTCCGCCTACGCCATGGACTCGAATGACTGGCTTGCTGGCCTGCGGATAAGGAAGCGGCTGACCGAAAGATGCACTGCGGACAGGAAGCTACAGGCCGTCTGTTCGCAGTGCGTGGCGACGCTGCGGAATTTGAACTTGCCGAAGAGCCTCTCGACGGGATTGCGCTCCCGGAAGGGCTCGCGTCCCCCGTTTAGGCAGTCCCGGAAAGACTAGGAACCGTTCGGGCGCGGGAACTTTCAATGGCAACTGTAAACTCGACTTTGGCGTAGTCGCGCATGGCAGGGTAGTTTTCGACGAAGAATGACAGGATCAGGTATCCTTCCCTGAGCTTGTGCAGTCCTCGGTCGCAAGCCTCGCATACAGCCAGTCAACCGTTCTGAAGGCGTAGTTTCGGAGGCCGATTCTCATGGAACTGGGAATACGATGTCAAAAACGCCCAGCCAGCCGTGTCCGGTTGAAAAGCGCCGGGCGAAGATTTGCACTTCAACCGGAAGCAGTAATTCTTCCTGCTGATCCCGGACAATTGCACCCAACAGGAAGGGCATCGGAGCGAAGGCCAATTTCGCTCGAATGACCCGAAGAACAGCGATCCCTGTGTTCAGGCCGCGCGCAGTCGCCGAACCACATTGCGTCCAGCCATCGCAAGCAACGCGATGATGACGATCAGGAACACCAGGCTTACCGGCCGCGTAACGAAGATCGTCAGATCTCCGGCCGCACCGCCGATCCCCTGTCGAAAGTACCGTTCCATGATCGGCCCGAGGACAAGACCGAGGATCAAGGGCACCATCGGAATGTTCGCCCTTCGCAGCGCGAAGCCGAGCACTCCGAACGCGATCGCGATAAGTGTGTCGGTCAGACGGTAGTTGCGGCTGAACGTGCCGACCATGACAAGGCACATGATGATCACGCCCAGCAGACGGTCGTCTATCGTGGCGAGTTTCGCAATCCAGCGGGTTCCAGCCAGAAGGATGCCGACAATGATGAAATTCATTATGAAGAGCGAAAGATAGAGACCGGCGACAAAGCCACGGTGTTCGTCAAAAAGTGTCGGACCCGGGTCAACGCCATGTACGATAAACACGGTCAGCATCATCGCCGTAAACGCTTCGCCGGGGATGCCCAGCGCAAGCAGCGGAACCAGCGCCGCTGGCGGAACCGCATTGTTTGCCGTCTCAGAAGCAATGATGCCTTCGGGCGCCCCCCGCCCGAAGGACTTGGGTTCCTTGGAACCCGCGCGGGCGGTGGTGTAGGAAAAGAACTGCGCCAGGAATTCGCCCACCCCTGGAAGCACCCCCATGCCGACCCCAAATCCCGCCGATCGGAACAGAACCTTCGGGTAGCGCAGGATTTCAAGGAACCCACCGAGGATCTTTCGGTTCACCTCGGTGTCGGTTCGGTCGATGTCACGGGTCGAAAAGATCAGCGTAAACGCCTGACTCAGCGCGAACAGCCCCAGGATCATGGAAATCAGCGGCACGCCGCCCATCATCCAGATGGAGCCGAATGTATAGCGCGGCGAACCGTATGCGGTCTCAAGCCCGATCGTCGAAACGAACAGACCGACACCGAGCATGGCAAAGGATGCAAGCTCACTCCCGCGATGTGCCACGACCACCAGCACCATGGCCAGGAGCGCGGCCATGCCGAGATCGGCGGAGGTCAGGTATTTTGCCAGCGACGCCAGTGGCCAGGCGGCGACCATCAATACCACAACCGCAAATATCCCTCCGAAGAAACTCGAAGCATAGGCAAGCGAAAGCGCGCGCTGCGGCTCCCCGGATTTGGCCATCGGGTGGCCGTCATATGTGGTCAGCACATTGACCCCGGTTCCAGGAGTATTGATCGTGATTGCCGGAATTGCTCCGCCATACCAACCGGCGGCATAGAGCCCCATCAACAGCGTAATGCCCGCCAGCGGATCCATCGTATAGGTCAGCGGCAACAGGAGAACGATGCCGACACCTGGACCGACACCGGGAATGGCGCCGATGACAATCCCCAGAAAACTGCCTGCGACCAGTGAGATCAGGACTTCCGTCTGCGACAGTTGCGCGAACCCAAGCTGCAGCGTCTCAAGCATTCAAGCTCTCTTCCCTGATGGCGAATCCGCGGTCTTGCTCGGCACCTCGGCCGGCATGGCCGAACCCCGGAAAGCTGGGAACATCGATGAACACTCTGTCAAGAATATCATGGCTTCACGCATGGTCCGGCATTCCCGCAGGAAGCGTTCCGCTAGAGAATGCCCTGAAGGAAGTTGGGCAGATCGATCCACTTGAACAGCATCGGCCGCGGAAACCAGATCGAAAACCCGACCCGGAACATCAGCACCATCGCAACTGTCGTTCCCAGCGGGATCAGCAGAAGGCGAATGCCCCGAAAGCCTCCGATTGCCGTAACCAAAGTGGAAAACAGAAGAATTGAAAGGGCGAATCCAAGAACCCGCATCAACAGCACCGACCCCACCATGCAGGCCGCGATGAGCAGAACCTGTCCATAGACTCTCGCTGTCTTACCGAACTGCAGCGGCTCGCGACCCGCCACGAGAAACGCCGCGGCGGCGGCGATAACCGTCAAGCCCAGGGTTATGCCAGGCGCGAGAGCCGGCTCCGCCCACCAGCCCCCGGACATGGCCGTCTGACCGACGGAACCAGGAACTGTCTGCCAAGGCAGCAGTGCCAGCAGAACAATCGCCGCCAAGCTGACCCCTGCCAGCAGCCACCTGCCACCGGTCGGCTCTTCGCTGAACGGTGACAGGTCCTTTTCGGTTTCGTCCGACATTCCCGAGGGTCAGTTACCCAGCAGATCGACGAAGCGGTCGTAGAAACTGTTCATGAAGGGAACAGCTTCCTCAACCGGCATCCATTGCACGACCGCCCCGACATTCGCCGCGATGGCCTGAGCCTCGTCACCTTCAACCACTTCTTTGGCGATGCGCGAGATCACGTCGCGTGCCTCCTGTGGCGTGTCCTTTCGGACGAACAGTCCGGTCCAGCCCGGCGTCGCGATGCCAGGCAGCTGCTCTTCCAACGTCGCCACATCCGGATAGATCGGAATCCGCGCGGTTGTATAGGCGGCCAGTCCCTTGACCTCGCCGCCTGTAAGGCAGGGTTTGAAATTGCCGCCGCCCAGCGTAACGTCGATTTCGCCATTGGTCAGCATCAGACAGGTGGTTTCGTCAAATGCCGTGACACTCTGGAATTCGAATCCAAGAATTTCGGCCATCTTCATGGTCTGGAGGGCCGGCGGTCCGTTCAGCCCGAAAACGCCAAGCGTTACATTTTCTGACTTCGCATGTTCGGCCAGTTCAGCGAGGTTGCTGTAAGGAGCATCGCCGCGGGCCATAAGCATCATTGGATAGCCGATGATGACCGCAAGCGGCTCGAACTCGCCACGCTCATACTCCGCATTGCCGCGAATGATGTGCGCCGAGATGATGTTGGCAGTGAAGGCGCCCACGGTGTAGCCATCGGCTGGCTGGGTGAATACATGGGTCGCCCCGATGAGGCCCGCGCCTCCCTTTATGTTGACAGTTGACGCCGGAACGCCGGTCTCCTCCTGGAAGCGCTTCGCGATCAACCGGGTGATCGTGTCCTCAATGTCGCCTGGCGGCCATGGAACCACGAATTCCACCGGGCGTTCCGGATATTCCGCTTGGGCGCTGACGGTCAGTGCAGCCAGCCCAAGCGCAGCCGAAGCCACCAACCTGATCAATTTTCTCATTGCTCTCTCCCTGTTACCCGTCGTCGTTGCCGACGGCGTGACGTGTTTGTGTGTCTGACCGGGCCGTCCGGTCGTTACCGCAACGCCCGGAATCCTATGGTATCTGGATGCGCGGGTGAAGAAGAATTTTCGTAACTGCTCACCCCCCCCGTCCGGGCGCGTGCGCTTCCTTGGCCTGAATGCCGGGCTTCCGGCCCGCTGGACGTCTCCTTCCCGGTTCGGAATCCGCATTTGACAGCATAGCGTTCAGGCGCTATCCACGGGTCATGGA
>JAJEAY010000038.1 GCA_022824145.1 Rhodobacter sp.
GCGCCGCTTCGTAACTCGGAAACTCGATCACCACATGCCTGTCGCCACTGTTTCCCTCAACAACACTGTGTCTTCCCCCTCGAACCAGGAACCTAGCTCCCAGCCGCTCGAGAATCGGCGTGTCCCTGCGTACGTATTCAGGATAACCGTCAGCATCGGTCACCTTGATATGGGCGATGATATAACCTTTGGGCATGGTCTTTCCTCAACAATGAAACGAGCAGATACTGCCCGACCCTGATTCACGTTCTTCGTTCGCTCCGCCGACCGCACCATAGTCCTGGTGCCGAGATCGCCGCCGCAATACCCCGAACTCGCATTTGCAAGTCACCGCGTTCCTGGCATTTGAAGATCTTTTCTAGCGCGGCGCGATTCCGATACCAAAGTCAGTACGCATTCCGACGAAAAGCATCACGTTCATCCATCCCTTCATTTCGCTCGGCACCCAATCAGAATCCCAGGTGTCCTGCAAGCAATTGCACTCGCAATCTTTTCGTAGAGTGATCCTTAAAAATTCTGACGCGGATGACCGGTTTTGGCAGCCAGGATTCAGAGCTCGGTTCCATCAATCGCTTCCAGGATCGCCCGCTCACGCAGGAACGGATGGTGCTTGAGCGCTTCGCGGAGCGTGATCAGGGCCAGCGCCACTCTGCCCTGTCGGTACAGTATTACTGACTTGCCGCTCAGTGCGCCGAAGTGGCGCGGCTCACGTGCCAGAACTTCGGCCACATCAGCCAGCGACGCAACGTAGTCTCCGCGCAGGAAGTGAATCGTAGCCCGTTGGTTCCATCCCTCCGCGTAGTCCGGCCAGCCTTCAACGAGGCGGTTAAGGTGAAGAATCGCGCCGAGATAATCCCCGCTTCCGCGCCGTTCCAACGCGGCATCAAGCACTTCCTGCGCCGCTTGATCGGGTGCCACAAGCCAGATCCGCCAGATTTCGGAAGAAAGCGAATCGGCTTCTGTCTGGCTCTGCGAATTGGCCAGCCTCGCCATTAGATTCTCATAGCGCTCCTCACTGGCATGACCATAGATCACGACGAGGCACATCACCGTCGCCCAGATAACAGTAAGTCCCAGACTCCGTCTCATGAATCCTGTACTATGCGACTGGCCATTCCCGCGTCCAGAAGTGAATGGGTGGATTCCCGTAGGCCCGACTTCAGAACCGGTGGATGGAAGAAATTCCGAACTCGGAAAATTGGGCAACTGACATCGTTCCCGGTCATGGACGGCAACTCAGACGCAACCGGTCGCATTGGATGCCATCGTGCAAATCACTCATGAAGAATCCGTTGGACAGCGTCTTTCCATTCCGCGTAGCGTCTCTCTCGGGTTTCCGTATCCATGTTCGGCTCGAATCGTCGATCAAGTGCCCATTGCGCCGCAAAACCAGCCTTACCGGGATATATGCCGGCGTACATTCCCGCTAACCAGGCCGCGCCGAGTGCAGTCGTCTCCAGGAGTTGCGGCCGGTCAACCGGTGCGTTCAGAATGTCCGCCAGAAACTGCATGGTCCAGTCAGAAGCACTCATTCCTCCGTCAACACGGAGCAGCGAATTGCCGGTAGCGTCCATGTCCGCCTGCATCGCCTCCATCAGGTCACGCGTCTGGAAGCCTACGCTCTCAAGCGCGGCCCGCGCGAATTCGTTCGGACCTGAACTCCGGGTAAGGCCAAACACCGCTCCCCGGCACTCGGAGTCCCAGTAAGGCGCCCCTAGTCCGGTGAATGCCGGAACCAGAACCAGATTCTGGGTGCGGTCGGCAGCCTCGGCCATCTCCTGCGTCCGTTCTGCGACATCGACCACCGCTAGACCATCGCGCAGCCATTGCACGACCGCTCCTGCAATAAAGATCGACCCCTCAAGCGCATAAGTCGGCTTTCCCTCGAGTTGATATCCGATCGTCGTCAGTAACCGGTTCCTTGATTCCACCGGCTGTTCACCAGTGTTCAGCAATGCGAAGCATCCGGTTCCATAAGTGGACTTCAGCATTCCAGGCTGGAAACAGGCCTGCCCGACCGTTGCCGCCTGCTGGTCTCCCGCAACCCCAAGGATCGGAAGCGCAGCTCCGAACACATCTTTCCTGGTCACCCCGAACTCGGCCGCGCAGTCTCTGACTTCAGGCAGCATATTCATCGGAACGTCCAGAATTTCGCAGATCCGGCTACTCCATTGTCCATTCCTGATGTCGTACAGCAAGGTCCGGGCGGCATTTGTCGCGTCGGTGACATGGGCGTCTCCGCCGGTCAGCCTCCAGATAAGGTAGGTATCTACGGTCCCGAACAGCAAGTCGCCCCACTCCGCCCGTTCCCGCACGCCATCGACACTGTCGAGTATCCACTTCAGCTTCGTTCCGGAAAAATAGGGATCCAGCAACAGCCCGGTGGTCTCCGTCACCAGTGGCTCGAGGCCTTCTTCCTTCAGTTTTCGACAGTAATCCGATGTCCGTCTGTCCTGCCAAACGATGGCGTTATGGACAGGCTTCCCTGTCACCCGGTCCCATACAAGGGTGGTTTCGCGCTGATTCGTAATTCCGATGCCCGCAATTTCGCCGACCTCAAGGCCAGCTTTCGCGACCGCCCCCAAGCAGGTTTCCACGGTGGTGCGCCAAAGATCCTCCGGGTCATGCTCAACCCATCCCGATTCCGGGAAGTGCTGCGCAAATTCGCGTTGGTCGATTGCCTGCACCCGCATCGTTCGGTCGAATACGATGGCCCGACTTGAGGTCGTTCCCTGGTCAATGGCTAGAATGTAAGTCATGCTCATTTCCGTTTAGCGGTCCATTCGTTTGACATTCGCTTGCGGTTCTCCCGGGGTCAAGCGGCGCTTCGGACAATGCGCCGACACCTGCAGTTCTGGTGCTCAGCAAAGGCATCAGACGAAATGGGTTGCTAATTGGCGGTCGCAGTCGTTGTTAAATTTGGGAACTATGTACGAAAGTGCCATCAGGCCGTTTCCGCACCGGTTTCACGGGTCACAGGGGCTGCCGCCGCAAAGACCCGCAGGCCGCAGAGGAAAATCCGCGTCCGCTTCTGTCACATGCTGTCCGACGGTTGTCCGACTGATTCGCGGCAGGAAGCCTGGCGGCTCCCCGGCCGCGTCCTGCGCAGCCGTGAGGGAGACGGCCATGAAGACCATCCGATGCAGGGAAGGCGGCGGAACGGCTCCCGCTACCGCGTACAGGCAGACCGTCTGCCGGCTCCTGCCGCAGAGGCGCACGGCTTGGCGGCGGTTTGAGGCCATGCTCGAACAGCAGCGGCAGCTCTGCAACGCAGCCCTTGAGGAGCGGATCCACTGCCATCGCAAGACCGGAAAGGGCATGTCGTATTTCGACCAGTGCAGGGCGCTGACGGAATGCCGCCGCGACATCCCCAGAATGGCAGCGTGTCCCGTGGCCGTGCAGCGGGGCACGCTCAAACGGCTGGACGAAGCGTTCAGGCACTTCTTCCGGCGGGCGAAGGCAGGCGGCGCGCCGGGCTTCCCGAAGTTCAGGGGCAGGCGCTTCTTCAGCGGCGTTTCCATCGTATCCGGCGTGAAGGTGCGCGACGGAACGCTGCGCATTCCCTCATTCGGCGCACTTTTCCTGTCCGGAGTCGTTTCCACCCCCGTGATCAAATGCCGAACTTCCAAGGACTGCGGTGAGGGCGTCGGAAATTCGGCGGAGGTGTCGCGGAATATCTTCAGTCTATGCGGCGATGCCGTAGCGAAACTGCTCTCGCAGCGTGTTCTCGTTGTGGAGTTTGGCAGCGGTGCACGTGTGACGGTTGCCAAACACAGCCGCGAGACTTACGACAGGGCAGTTTCGCGTTGCCTAATGGTGCCGGCAATTACGAATTTGCCCAATAGCTTGAGACGGTCCTTGCCATCGGCAACGGACCAGTCAGGAAAACGGACGTGCGCGCATGAGTGCCGTACAGCTGCGGACCGGTGAGCTCCGTGCAAGCCCAACCTCTCGCTGCGGAATGGAAGGACCGGCTCGACCTGTCGCGCCGAGACACATCCGAACTCTGCGAAAATCCAACAGATGCGGGAAAAAGCGCCTACGGGAGCGCGATCAGAACCGCGCTCAACGACCTCGGCGCGTCAGCCGTATTCTGTGTTCAAGGCGTGCCGACGGTGGTCATCGCTGTACTCGACGAGTACGACAAGACGCGCGTGGTCGAACTGCACGCCAGCTTGTGGAACCAGGGCATTGCAACGCTCCTGCTGGTTCTTTCAGGCGACATCGTGCGGGTATTCTCTCTCGCACGGAAACCGTACCGTGACGGTGCTGAGTTCGACGAAAGGTGCCTTGTTCAAGAACTCGACGCCGTGGCGCACGGCCTTGCCGTCAAAAACCTCATCTATGGGGCCGAGTCCGGCCGGCTGTGGAGTGATTGCCCGGAATACTTCAGTCGGGGCGAGCGGGTCGACCGCGTGCTTCTTGACAACCTGATGACGTCCCATGGAGCGCTGTGCGAACAGGGCTTGCCGAGTGACGCAGCGCAGGCGCTTCTGATTCAGGCGATGTTCATAGCTTATCTGGAAGACCGTGAGATCGTGCTCCCCGAATACTTCCAGGCGGTTTCCGATGAGTCGAAAGACACGTTTCTTGAAATTCTGGAAGCGAAAGACACGAACGCGTTCTACGGGCTGTTTCAAAGACTGCGCCAGCATTTCAATGGCGACCTGTTCGTAGCGCCTTGCGCATTTGATCCGAACGAGCCGAGTTCACAAGTGACGTCCGCCCACCTTGGGATCCTTGCGAGATTCCGCAGTGGGCACGAGGAAATGCGAAATGGAGGTGGCCAGCTGCGCTTTTGGGGCTACGACTTCAAATACATCCCTATTGAACTCGTCAGTGCAGTGTATGACCGGTTCCTCGGCACCCGTGAGAAAGAGCGCCGCAATCGGGGCGCGTATTACACACCGATGTTCCTTGCCGACACGGTAATCTCGTCCCTATGGGACACTTTACCGGAAAACACGCGGGCAAAGGGACAGTTTCTCGACCCGGCCTGCGGCTCCGGCGTGTTCCTTGTCAGGTCGTTTCAGCGAATGTGCGAGCACTGGCGGGAGACACACAAGGCGCGCACGATCCGATGGGACAGTCTGCTCGCCATTCTGGCGAGGCTGCATGGTCGCGATATCGACAGAAGTGCCGTCCGCGTAGCGGTCTTTTCGCTCTACGTGGCGCTGCTGCAGGAAGTTCAGCCGCCCGAGATACATCTGCTCATCAAACGCGGGAAGCTGCTGCCCGATCTCTGGAATCGAACCCTCCGCGCACAGGATTTCTTCAAGGTTTCCCCGGAGGAACTCCGGGTCGACGTCGTCGTCGGCAACCCGCCTTGGTCCAGTCGGCGCGAACCTGACCGTAGCTCAGTGAAATGGTGCATGGAGCAGAATCTGCCAGCGCCGGGAATGGAAGACGCGTGGGGTTTTGTCTGGAAGTCGCTGCAGCACCTGCAAAACCGTGGTGTGATAGGCCTCCTGTTGCCGGCGATGGGCTTTCTGCACAACCATTCAAACGCTGCCGTCGAAGCTCGCCAGCGGTTGATGAGCGATGCACGGATTCTTCGAGTCGTAAATTTCGCGGATCTGCGCTTTCAGTTGTTTGACGGCGCCGTCCGGCCTGCAGCCTTGATGATATTTTCCCAGAGAGATGCAGATTCTCTTGGGTATCGCTTCGACTATTGGGTGCCGAAGACGGATCTGAACCTCAAAATGGGCAGAGTTATCACGCTGAGTAGCGCGGACAAGCGCACCATGAACTCGCGGCAGGTCGAAGACGATCCATTCGTATTCAAACGGCGTCTGTGGATGAGCGAGCCTGAGGCGAAACTGTTTGGCTACCTCTCCACGTTCCCGAAACTCGGGGACATGGTCTTGGAGTACGGCAGGATCTATCGCGGAGGAGAGTCATTTGACGAGCATTGGGTAATGGGCAACGGATTCAAGCCGGTGAACGAGGAGCGGATTGGCGAAGGGAATTACATATATTACCGGAGCGAGGTTGTGCCGAATGTGCCGTACCTGCCGATAGAGAAATTTCGGGCATTAGCCCAGGGCACAGTGCATCTGCAGCCGTTTGACGACGGCCACAGAGGCAGAGTGCACCGAAAAGGCTTTGAGCGTGGTTTCGCGGGCCCTCGTGTCCTTGTCCCTCGTGGAATCCGCGCCGGTAGCCAGAGGCTCCGCGCATCATATCTTGATGCGCCGCTGGTGTTCGAAGATATCATGCTTGCTATTTCGACACCGGCAAATGATGCCAAGCGTGCAAAGCTGCTGACTGCATTGTTGAATAGCAAGCTACTGTTCTGGTTCACATTTCACGGCACGGCATCTTTCGGTTCCGACAGACCGGAAATCAAACAGGCCGAATTGTTGCGGCTTCCATTTCCGATGCCGGAGGATGTCGCTATCAACAGTCGATCGGAGGAGGCCGCTTCTTCCCTAATTGAACTCGTTGATCAAGCGATGACGTCCTCAACCGAGATTCTTTCTCTTGGATCAAACGAAGAGACGGGTTTCGACAAGCTTGACAGCTACTGTTACGCATATTTCGGCCTCGGCGATGATGAGATCGCTTTGGTGGAGGATGCCGTCGAACATGTGATTCCGAGCATCCAGCCCAATCCAGGCGCCTCACTCGATCTGTGTCGGCCAGCCAGCCGAGCGGATCGCGATGTGTATGCAAGCATGCTGGTCGCCAGCATATCGGAATGGTTCGACAGTAATGTTGCGATCAACGTCGTTTTGGAAGCGCGCAACGATGACTTGGCGCTTCTCCATCTCAGGCTGGCAGACCTTGAGTCCGCCGCACCATACAGGGAGGAGGACAGTTGTGCTTTAGGCGCTGCGATTGGCCAGCTTGGTGCGCAACTCCGGGTTTCGCTTCCCGGCAATTTCCAGTTGGTTCCTGATTTCCGGATGTTCACTGGCAGGAGCCTCCTGCTCGTCAAACCGCTTCAGCGGCGCTTTTGGCTGAGATCCGCAGCTATCGCAGATGCCGACGCGTTGGCGATGGAATTGAATGATGCGCTCAGTATTGGTGATCACGCCTGATGCTGCTGGGCGATCCCAAGGACTGGATCAAACGGTTCAGGAGCCTGGATAAAAGGTTTCTGGAACGGATATGGGCGGTGTGGGAACGGTGCGTGGAAGTACTTCCTCCAGATCCAGAAGAGGACACGATAACGGCTAACTTGGTTGACTTCCTGTTGAGGGACGCCAAAGCCCGCCGCCTGTTTCACTACATAGAACTTCACTTCAAACCGTTTGGTTACACAGATCAAGGGGCGGCATATATCTTGGGAGAAATCGACATGGCGGTGCTGCTGGACCAGAACCGTGATCGCTACCTCGCCTATGAATGCAAGCGGCTGAATGAAGTCCGGGACGGTGTGACCCGATCTCTGGCATCGAAGTATGTGCTGGAAGGAATTCGCCGTTTCGTCACTGAACAGTATTCGGAAGGTCTGCCAGTCGGCTGCATGCTAGGCTACGTTATGAATGGCAATGCTGTGGCTGCTCAGGTGAAAGTCACGAATGCTATGAATGCTCATAAGAACCAAATTGGACTCGTTGCGAGACCATCGAAAGAAACTCCGATTTTCTCGATTCTGCGGTTTTCCAGCCGTCACTGTTGCAACACCAGCGAGGAACAAGTCGAAATCCGTCACGCTCTCTTGCCATTCCCATAGACGGCAAGGACTGAACGCCGCCGGAAGGGCAGCAGGCGCCGGGAGCGGGCGAGGCGCCGGCTTGCGAAGGCCCGGCGCAAGGCCGCGAACCGGCGACGCGACTGACATCACCAGGTGAGCCGCAGGATAGCCGGAAGGGCCGGAACGGTCGTGCTTGAAAGGCTGAATGTCAGGGGCATGACCCGCTCGGCGAAAGAAGCGGCTGAGGAACCGGGACAGAACGTTGCGGAGAAGGCCGGCCTGAACCGCGCGGTCGCCGATACGGGCTGGACAGCCTTCGCCGCGATGCTGGAATACAGGGCGGCGAACGTCATCCACCTTCCCGTGGCCTACACATCGCAGACATGCCATGAGTGCGGGGCGGCGGACGCCGCGAGCCGCAGATCTCAGGCGGAATTCATCTGCGTGGCCTGCGGCCATGCGGCCAGCGCCGACGTCAACGCGGCGAGGAACATTCCGGCGCCCGGGACTGGCGCGTCTGCACGGCGAGGGGCGTTGGCGTCGGCCACCCCTGTGACCAGTGAAATCAATGCAGAAGCGGCCTCATGGCACTTTCGAATACAATTCTACTCGGTGAACTGAATTCGCCCTGTTTTCGGGCCTGATTCGCCCGCCGCGGCAGTGCCCTGCGGAAGGGAAAGGCGTACCTCCCCCTATCCGAACATCCGGTATCGGTCATGCGTGATAACCCTGAAATGTCGGTCACGGAATCCGGGATTGCCTTCCGTTCCCGAGGCAGCGTCTCCGTGAAGAAGCTGAAGACCGCACGCAGTCGGCTGTGCGTCACGTGGCGGTGCACGGCGTCCCACAGATGCTCGATCAGATTGAGATGCGAGGCGGCAGGAAATGCAGCCGGATGCGGCACTGCGGACGCTCTAGGAACGGCTTCAGCGCTTTCGCGTGGTGGTACCGGGCGCTGTCGAGGAAGGCGTGGACCACCCACCCACCTGGCTGCCGCTGAATTCCCGCTCCAGCTTTCGCAGCTGCCTCAGGGTGGTTCCGGCGTCGATGCGCCCGACACCGCCATTGAGACCTTCATCCTCTCCAGGTCGAGCGCCGCGTGCAGGTTCTGCAGGTCCGGCCTCCGCCGGCTGGCAGCCGTTCTGATGGCAAGAGCGACCAGGCCCTGGGCGAAACCGGTCTGGTACTCAGGGTGGACGGCGACCGCGAAAACCAGCGTCTCGTCCGTATGCATGTCCCGCATCAACCGTTGGTGCTTCCGGACGGACCCCTGCCGCCCCATTTCGTCCGCCCGCCGGGGAGCGGCGGCGGCTTCACGTATTCGAACCCCAGCCTGTGCATGAGCCTGATGGTGCCCCTCGGCTGTATTTGGCGCCGCAGGGCCGAGGGCAGCGGCCCGGACCTCGTCGGTGTCCCTTGGAGGGCTGTTCCGCAGCAGCGCCCTGGGTGCGGATTCCTGGCCCTGTGTCAGCTTTCCCTCGCGCTGCGGACAGTCCGCGGGATCCACTAAGGACGGCCCCGTCCGCCGGAACTCACGCAGCCAGCCGGGCGCCGAGCCGGGGTCCAGATAGAGAAGCCGGGAGACCAAGCCGGCGCAGTTGCCGTCATCACTCACGACGGGCGCGTTCGCCCGCCGAACCCTAAGCGCTGCGGCCCCGCGCTCGTTCATGACCTCGGGAGGTCAGGATGCTGCCTGCCCCGGACATGCCTCGTTTTTTACGCTCGTTTTCCCGCCCTGTGATTCAGACTGCGAGTCATCTCAGGTTCGTAAGGTCGAATTCAGGACACCGAGTATCCCTTAAATTTCAGGTGACGACGGTCCACGCCACGACCTATTCAGTGCCGGAAAAAACCTCAATCTCGTGACGCGTCACATGGTCCATTCGGGGTGCAACCCGCGATTCCTGAGATAGCATTTGATTGATCCGATACGAGTCAGCGAACCTTTTTCCGCCCATGATGACATCGCCGAAATTCAGCCAGTATCGGAAATGTGAGTTACTTTGGCGCAGGAAGGCGCTCAGACAGAAGGGTCTCCATCCGGGCTAACCGTTCGCTGTGCACATCAATCTTGCTGTCAAGGGCATGGATCCTGCTGTCAAGCGCGTTGAACTGGACTGCGGTCCATCCGAAACCGTCGACAAGAAGGGCTGTCAGCAAAGCCGCGTAAGCCAGCATTCACGGATCGTCACGCAGACTCCACTGCCGACCGACGGTTTCCGCTATTGCTTCGGCCGCAGAACGGGTGAGGCCACTCTCTTCAAGAGCGCGAATGAAGGCAGCGTCAGCAATGGATAGCAATCTCCAGAAGTTCACGCAGCACGATCTTATTTGCGGAAGCGGCCAGAGTCGACTCCTTTGGAGCGGGGGAGCGGGGTCATGCAGAAGAATCAGAATTCACTTCGGCAAACTGCTTCCGTAAATTGCACCTATGGAACCCAACTTAGGCGGGTATGGTGCGGCCACAAGATGGTTGCACAGCGGCAATTCGTTGGAAAGGCTTATCCCTTTTTGCGCAAGCGGGCACACATTCTATGCCGGAATGGTGTTGATCAGCCATGCAGTTGCGATTGTGGTTTCGTCACGCTCGGCCGAAGGAAATCCGATTGCAAAGTCTTCCGCGCGTAGTGCAGTAAGCGTCCCGGGCGACGAAGCATGCGCCCATCGTTGCCCCGGCACATCCGCTGGACATTTCGGCCTGAACCTTAGCCGACATTAGCTGGCGCGACGGCTTCGAATTTCGGTTCTGCGGCGGAAATAGGGACTGGAAGACGAAAGGCGAGCGCTGCACCCGGGAAGACGCAGACTGTGTCCACCGGACATCTGTAACGGCGGGCACAGTCTTAACTGCGGCAGCCTTCCACTTAAGATATGGTGGTTCCACCCACCTGACGGCCATGCACTAAAACGGTATTTCCGCTCTCCAGCCAAAACGCCAGCCTGGATTGGCATGCCCAGTCTTTTCCCTGACTCGGTTCAAGACAGACCTGTAAATTCGATATGCGGCCTTAACCCTTCATAGGCACCGAATCCGCCAACTGCGCCATTACCAACTCAGCGAGATAGTTCTCCATCTCCGAAAAATCCAAATGCCCATCGCTCCATGCCCGATCTGCCGCCGCCAGCGCCGCTTCGTATCCTTTTCGGTTCTCGCGGATCCGTTCTGGAAGTATCCTTCTGCCGGGCAACAGCAGACCGACCCGGACACACAGCAGAAAGTAGCAGATGGCTCTCGCTGTTCGGCCATTGCCTTCCACAAACGGATGAATCCAGTTCATACGCCAAAGACCATAAGCTGCTAGTTCCGTCGGCGACCAAATGAACCAATTTTCCTGAACCGTCGAAATGAACCGATCCATCCAGTCGTCCACATCATTGAAATGAGGTGGAACATGTCTGCCAACGTAAATCGGCTCCTTTCGGAATCTGCCGCCAAACTGGGAAATGTTTGCCACCGCCACATGGTTCAGTGCCCACAGGAGGTACTTGTCGAACGAGACGGGGCCTTTTGCGAGACCAATCTCGATGCAGTTGGCCAGCAGCCAATACTGGCGGTTCAGATTCTGCTCCTGCACGCTGTCAAAGAGCCGCTGGTCTTCGTTCTCAAGCACGAACAATCGTCCACAGACCCTATGCTGCGGGCGGCTTGAGCCGCATCCGGACGACGGACGCTTCCGCCGACTTTCTTGTGATTCCAGATCCGACAGGGGCGTTGCCATAGACAAAGCTTGCCTGCTGGGCTGTCAACTCACTGTCGGATATCTCATACTGCTTGGAAGCTTCGTACAATGCATCCAATTCAGGACGTTCGGGTGCTCGCTTGAACGCCGATTTCCTTTCTGCCATTGGACTTCCTCCTTCATATTCATTCAAGGCTATCTCTCTTGGCTCACCTAATGCTACAGTTAAGCGCAACATACAACGCTGCGCAGTATGAAATTCCCATATCGTTCACTTTTTGATCCATTTATGTTCCGGTCGCGAAACGTGCTGCAGGCGCGATATGCGTCACCGAACTGCTTCCGGAGCCAGCACTGCGCATGCCGCCAAACACAGTCAGCGGCTGCAGCCCGGCTGACGCGGAGACAATCTCAGTTTCAGTCGAAACATCATCTTTTCTATGCTGCCGACATACCGGCTGTCTTCAACAATGGTTTCCTTCGCAATCAATTGGAGGCTCTAAGACGCCTGTGAAGGGAGCTGAAAGGAACCTTTCTACCGAACAGCTTCCGTCACGTCCGTCCACCGATTCCGGGCACAAAGCCAATCCGGAGATCGCTTGATTTCCCCGGACTCTGGCAATTCCATCACTCTGGTGGAGCCAAATATGCCATGAACTCTTGACGGAGTGAGCAGAACGCTCGACCGTGCTGCATGACTAGGGACGGTCATGCCTCTCCGTAGCGATTGGCCGCATAGCCTCGTCTTGTCCGTTCCGAACTCCGCGTCTGCCATTTCACGCATCAGCGGCCGATCTGGACTATCCCGCTCCCAAATTATGGGGCCGAGGGGTTACCTACACCGCCGGAAGTTGGCCCGGCCCAAAAAAACAGTCGCCCGGACAGGCCACGCCAGTTCGTGCATCATCCACGAAAATCTGCGTTCAGTCAGAATAATGTGCGACAGTGGTGCGTGCCGCCAACCGGCACCATCCACGGTCGCCTGGCGCATAGCAATGGCACCGTAGCGTTCTCGGGTCATGACGATCAAACTGACTCAACCTGAGCCACCTCAGGTGAACTTGACTGGCGCACACTTCCGAATCAGATAAACTGTCGCATCGCCGTCCGGTTCTGCAACCAGAAGCTCGTGTCCGCTCTCGCCACAGAAATGAGGCACGTCCACAACAGCCGCCGGATCATCCGCGACAAGCCGCAGCACGGAGCCCTCAGGCATTCCCTGAAGCCGCTTTCGCGCCTTCAGGACAGGCAACGGGCACAGAAATCCGCGTGTATCGAGATCAACGTCAAACCGCATTTCGGCCCGAGTTAAGCAAATCGTTACCGCTTGTCGATAGAAATTGAACCGACAATCACTGCAAACTCCTATACCCAGCATCATTCATGGACACTTCCTTGGATGGCATTGCGCGACTCCAAAGCGTCGGCATCAGCGGCAAGACAGGCATGCGGCTTGCGGCAGGATGTTGGGCAAATTTTCGGCATCAGCATCGCACTCAAGGCGGGCCCGACCCATGACGTTACAGAAGAAAAACTCCGTGCGCCTCCATATTCCGACCTTTTCCAGCCATCGCTGCCGAAAAGCCTTGCGCAATCCTTTTTCGGCTGGCCGCTGGTCTCAATTGGCTGCACTGCCATCTGGAGGTATCGCACGACATTGCCGTACGGCGCTGTCAGGGGTAAGTGACGCCCCGGGCAACAACTGCGCTAGGAAGGAATCGGCTGTCGAAACAGATCCAGCTTCCTGCGACCGACGGCTTGCCAACGGGTGGATCAAAGATACCCAAAGAAGTTCGCGTGGCGGCAGCCTGCGAATAGTCGGGATCCTCAAGTCACCGCATTTCGGAAGGCAATCGAATGTTCGGCATTGACATAATCGACGCCAGCCTGATCCCAGCCATAGTTGTTGCGGCGACAGCGGGATCACTTTCGTTCCTAAGCCCCTGCGTACTACCGATCGTCCCCCCCTATCTCGCCTATATGAGCGGAATTTCCGTCGGCAGCATGGCGGATGATACCGAAGCGCGAAGACGAGTCCTGCTCTCTGCGCTCTTTTTCGTTTTGGGCCTGTCGACCGTCTTTCTGTTTCTGGGCTTCACCGCTTCCGCATTCGGAAGGATATTTCTCCAGAACCAACAGTGGTTTGTCGTTATCGCGGGACTCGCAATCATGGTATTCGGCACCCACTTTCTCGGTATCTTCCGGATAGGATTCATGGACCGGGAACTGCGCCTCGACGCGGGCGACCGAGGCGGTTCAGCGCTCGGCGCGTATGTACTCGGCCTTGCCTTTGCCTTTGGCTGGACACCATGCATCGGCCCACAGCTCGGCGCTATCCTGACATTGGCGGCCAATGAAACGAGCCTTGTACGCGGAACAGCGCTGCTCGGAGTCTACGCACTGGGTCTCGGAATCCCTTTCCTTCTGGTCGCCGCTTTCTTTCCGAGGCTGGCCGGTTTCATGAATTGGATGAAGCGTCACATGGACCAGATCGAGCGGGTCACTGGACTGCTCCTTTGGACGGTGGGCATAATGATGCTGACCGGTCAGTTCAGTGCGCTCTCGCTCTGGCTCCTGGAAAACGTCCCCGCCCTTGCCATCCTTGGCTAGAACTCTCCAGGCAACCACTGTGCTCCCAAACTTTTGGGACAACGGGATTTTCAGCAGCGTGAGCGGATCAGATCCAAAAGCGCCACTCTTGGGCAGGAACGGATCATCCGGGCGACACACACAAGCAGAACCTGAATTCGACTGAGTTACAGAGCCAGCCGGCCTGGAGCTTGACACCGGGTTCCCGACGCGAAACCATTCGGGATGAATCGCATTCGCAACCGGTACGGCCGACGAGGCAAGCGCTGCTCAATCCAGCTTTACCGGTGTGCCGCTTTCAGTTACGCGACGTGAACGACTTGCCTGTTACCTGCCTGGATTCCCAGGCTTCGATTCGGACATCCCCATGGATTACCTTCCCGTCTTTCTCGACATCCGCGAACGCAAGGTGCTGGTCGATGGCGGCGGCACGGTCGCTGCACGACGGGTGGAGCGTGCGCTTTCCGCCGGTGCGCACGTAACGGTTTTCGACCCCGAGCCATCCGAAGAAATGCGGCTGCTGTTCGGCGTTTCGGATCATCTAGAGCACCATGCCCGTTTGCCTGCGCGTGAGGACATCAAGGGCTGCGCTGTGGTCTATGGCGCATCCGAGGATACCGTGCGAGACGCTGCGCTGCATGCCTGGTCGCGAGAGACCGGAGCCCTTTGCAACATCGCCGACGTTACCGACAAATGCGACTTCATCACTCCGTCGATCGTTGACCGCTCCCCCGTGGTCGTCGCGATTTCAAGCGGCAGCGCCGCACCTGTCATCGCCCGGATCCTGCGGGCGCGAATCGAGGCGACGCTTCCCGCATCCTACGGTAAGCTGGCTGCGTTCGTAGGCGCATTCCGCCAGCGCATTGCTGCCGCAGTTTCCAACGGTATCGAACGGCGCCGATTTTGGGAAAGAATGATCGACGGCCCAGCAGGTGATTTCTTCCTTGCCGGCAATACCGACCGCGCCAAGAGCCAGATAGAGGCTGACATTTCGTCTGCCGCCACCGGACGGCAGGCGCCCACGGGAGAGGTCTATCTCGTGGGGGCCGGACCCGGCGACCCTGACCTGCTTACTTTCCGCGCGCTTCGCCTGATGCAGCGCGCCGATGTAGTTCTCTACGACCGGCTTGTCGGCGATGGCATACTGTCGCTGGTACGGCGGGACGCAGAGCGCATCAATGTTGGAAAGCTTCCAAAAGCCCACTCAATGGCGCAGGAAGATATTTCGCGGCTTCTCGTACGGCTTGCAAGCGAAGGCAAAAGGGTTCTGAGGCTGAAGGGAGGCGACCCGTTCATGTTCGGTCGCGGCGGCGAGGAGATCGAATCCCTGTCTGAGGCGGGAATCGATTTTCAGGTCGTGCCGGGAATCACCGCCGCCTCGGGGTGCGGTGCATACGCGGGAATTCCGTTGACACATCGGGACCATGCCCAGACCTGCCTGTTTGTGACCGCCCACGGGAAGGATGGGGTTCTTGACCTTGACTGGGAAGTGCTGATCCGCCCGTTCCAAACGGTCGCGGTCTATATGGGGCTGGCGAACCTAAAGCAGCTCGTGGATGGATTCCGGCGACATGGCGTCGACATGGGCACCCCGGTTGCGGTGGTCGAGAACGGAACACGGCCCAACCAGATCATCGTCACCGGCCAGCTATCCGATATCGTGGCGAAATCCGGAGCCGCGGGGCTTAAGGGGCCAGCAATGATCATTGCTGGATCCGTAGTGACGCTTCACGATCGGCTCGGAGCAAACAGGCCCAACGAAGGCATTCACGAAATGAGCCTCTCACCACTGAACTCCAGCGGTGTGTAAGTCCGAAGCGGGTTGATGGCGTTATAGGACAGGCCGGAGCGGTCTTTCGTGGCGGTTCCCGTCATCCCGCCAGTGCCGGAGTCATATGGATGAGAGTCGGGCATTCCACATCGAACGCGGAGCTCAGGTCGGCAGCTAGGGCGGACAGGTTTTCCGGCCTTGAGTACCCGATTCCGTAAGCGGCGGCCAGCTTGCCGAAATCCGGATTGAATGCCTGAACCCCCACGGGTGCGATCTGCGACCGAACCATGCTGGCTTCAATTTCCCCCAATGACCCATTGTCCCAAATCAGGACGGGCAGGCTTCGACCCAGCTCCGCCGCTGTTCCAAGCTCCTGAACAGTATACTGAAACCCATAATCTCCGGCGATCGCGACAACCGGCCCACTGCCGACCCCGACCTTGCCGCCGATTGCGGCGGGCAAAGCGAATCCGAGAGCGCCAAACCCGAAGGGATGATGCCAGAGGTTCGGTACCGGCATGTCCCAGACCTCTTTCGCGGCATAGGCGAATTGTGTCATGTCGGAGTAGATGAGGCAGTCTTCGGGCAAGACCTTCCGAATAGCTTCCGCGACTGGAAGAATGCCTGGCCGTTCCGCATCTATTGCAGCGCGCCAGCGCGCACGGGCTGAAGCTACTTCGACTTCGCTCCACTCGGTGAAAGGCTGATGCCCAGCCGATGCCTCAAGCAGCCTTTCCAGAAACGCCTCCGCCTCGCACAGGACATTCCATGCGCCGGGTTCGGACAGTTCAGCCGGGTCGACATCGACATGGATCAGATCCCCGGCATGACCGAGCCGTTCACGCCAGAAGTCGGTCTCCGAGAGTTCGGTTCCGACCGCGATCACGACATCCGCAGAAGCGATGAACTCCACGCTGTCGGGCCTTGCGAGGTAGCTGCCAAAACTCAAGGGAGTTTCCGGAGGAACGACGCCGCGCCCGCCGTAGGTCATGAAGCAAGCCGCTCTCAATCTCTCAACTGCCCTTCGCGCCAGGTCAGGAACATGCCGGGTACCCCCTCCGAATATGAACAGAGGGCGCCTGGCTGCGAATATTCCGTCCAAGACGGTTTTGGGAACGCGGGACGATCTGAATCCGGCCACACTCGGAGCGATGAATGGCGGCGGGGGCGCTGCGGGCGCCTGCAGCACCTCAACAGGAATCTGAATGTGTCTTGGCCGCGGGCGTTCCCCGACGAACTCGATAAGGGCGCGGTCCACCAGCGCATACGCACTTTCGGCATCCATTGCAGTGCGCGACCATTCGCAGACCGTGCCGCCAGCGGCTTCCTGGTCTTTCATTTCGTGCAGCCGCCCGCGTGCCGTCCCAAGATCCGCCCTGTTGAGGCATGACGAAATGACCAGCAGCGGAACGCTGTCCGAATAGGCCTGCCCCATAGGCGTCATGATGTTCGTCAGTCCAGGCCCCGTAATGACGTAGGCTACGCCAGGCTTGCCCGTTGCACGGGCATATCCGTCAGCCATGAAGCCCGCTCCCTGCTCATGGCGCGCAAGCACATGCCGTAGTCCGGTGCCTTCGAGGCCACGATAAAGCTCGATGTTGTGGACGCCCGGAACGCCGAAGACCGTGTCGAACCCGCGTTCCGCCAACATTGCCGATATCCTTGCTCCCAGTGACCGTTCCACCATTCAGGCTCTCCAGAAATTAAAGGTCAGGATGGCGAACACCGCCATCAGTTCGAGGCGCCCGATCAGCATTGCGGCCGCGAGCAGCCATTTCGCCGCGTCGTTGAGCCCCGCGAAGCTGCCGGTCGGCCCGATCAGGTCACCCAGTCCCGGGCCAATGTTTGCAAGCGCGGCCGCCGCCCCGGATACGGAGGTGATCAGATCCAGGCCTGTCGTGCTGAGCAAAACCGAAAGAACGCCAAGCGTAACCACAAATGCCACAAAAAACACCATGACCGAGTTCAGCACATCGTCACTTACAGGACGGCCGTCGTAACGAGGCGTGAAGACGCCGCGGGGCGTGTGAATTCCGTGTATTCGGGCGCGGATCGTGGCGATGAGCAGTTGGTAGCGGAAGACCTTGATCGAGCAGCTTGTCGAGCCGGCACAGCCACCGACCAGACCTGCAAAGAAGATCAGCACGACGACAAACGGGCCCCATGCCTGATAGTCCGCGCTGGAATAGCCGGTTCCCGTCAGGATCGAGGTAATGTTGAACAGCGTTTCGCGAAGCGAGGACTCAAAGCTGGCCCCGCCCGCGAGCCGGAAAGCGCATACGACCGCGACGAGAACCACGGCAATCAGGAAGAATCCCCGGATCTGTGGATCCTTTACCAGCGGTTTCGCGCTGCCCCCCATGAGCTGCACGTAGCGCACGAATGGCAGGCTGGCGAGGGCCATAAAGACGGCAGCGACATATTCCGGCCATCCCTTGAATGCCCCGAAAGAACTGTCAAAGGTAGAGAATCCTCCGGTCGCTACTGTGGTGAGCGCATGGTTGGCCGCATGGAAACTCGGCATTCCCACAGCGAAATATGCGAAATAGCAGGCAACTGTCAGAGCGATGTATGCGCCGGAAATGCTGGAGGCGATCTGTGCGGCGCGCGGAAGGACCTTGCCCTCGCCGCCGAAACTCTCGCTGCGGAAAATCTGCATTCCGCCAACGCGGAGTTCGGGCAGGAACACCATCGCGACCACAATGATTCCGACCCCCCCGATCCATTGCAGCATCGAGCGCCAGATCAGTACGCCCTCGGGCAGCGTCTCAAGATCCATGAACACCGTAGCGCCTGTGGTCGTAAGTCCGGACATAGCCTCAAAGAAGGCATCCACCACGCGTGCGTTGGGACTTCCCAGCAGAAACGGCACGGCGCCAAAGAAGGGCAGCGCAAGCCACACTCCGGTCGTCATGAGGAAGATCTGCTGGATCTTTAGCCGTGACCTGACGCCATTGGCGCAGGAAAGTGCGGTAATCACCCCAAAAACCGCCGTCACAACCGCAGATTGGAGAAAAATCACCCAGTGGTCATTGCCGTAAAGAAAGTCCACGGCCATCGGAAGGAGCATCGCCGCACCCAAGGCAGCGACGAGCAGACCGGTGACATATCCTACAGGACGCAGGTCGAACATGGCGTCACGGATTGGCTGCGCCTAAGGAGCAAGTCAAGTGCAGCATCAAATCGGCAGGCTTCGGGCACTGATACCGCCGGTGCTTCGGTCATGCCGGATGCGTAGCCGCAGGCCCGGGCGGACACTACAGCGAATCGAACAGCAGCGGATCAAGACTCCTGACGGAAAAAGTCCTGCCTTCGCTGAGGACGCTTACTGCATCGTGGCTGTGGAGGCTTTCACGGTGGATTGCGATCACGCGAAAATCACCGATGCGGCTGTCACCCTCCAGCTGCTGGCAGAACAGCCGTGCCGCGTCTTCGACAAACACGGGGTTCGCAGCATTCAGTTCGGCGAATGCCTGCTCGTCCTCGCGCTTTACCATCACCTGGGTTTCGGTTGGCACCGCGATTCTGCAGGCATCGACCAGATCCTCAAACCACAGACAGCCAGTTCCGTCGGCAAGCTCAACCGAAATCCGGGCTACCGAACGCTGTGAATGCGGTGTGGCGAACTGGCTCCGAGCGAGACGAGCGTGTTCGGAAAGCTCCAGGGAGCACGGGCAGGTGGAGGAATAGACATAATCGAGATGCATGATCCTCTGCCGCGTTCCCGACTGCTCAAACAGTTCCAGAGCAATGTCGTAATACTGAAAGCCTTCAAGGCCGGACCGGAGGCTTTTGACCCTCATCGGGAACGAGAACCGCATCTGAATTCGGGCATCGAGGCTATCCAGGTCGGTCTTGTAATCGTCGAGCGCCCGCTCAATCACCTCGAAACTGAATGTCTGCGCGGCATACCTGTAGAATGTCCGCATGATGCGGGACATGTTGATGCCCTTTTTCGCAGCGTCCAGCGACACCGTGCCGGTCACCGACGTCTCCAGTTCCTGGACTCCGTTGTCCCTTGTCCGATAGCGGATCGGCAGGCGAAAACCGGAAATCCCGACATGCTGGATTTTCCGCCTTGCGCCCATAACGATGGACTGCGGGCTGTTCTGCGGATCGGGAAGCGAGGCTCGGTACGCCGCGTCTGCCCGAAACCCGTCAGGGTACTTTCGTGACAGACGTCCCGTAGCCGCTCGGGCAGCACCGGACTCCGTTGCTATGGCGGGTGCGAGGCTGCTGTGAGAAGAAGCCGAAGCGTTCGGATTTTCCTCGGGCACAGGACACGCTCCGGCCCGTTTTCCGTAAGTTTCCATCGCAGTCTCTCTCAAGATGGGCCGGATTTCCAACGTTCGGCAGATCCGGCCGTTCCAAATCCAGCCCTGTATGATTCGCGTTCGACGCGGTGCTCTTGGTTCGGGGCGAGATACAAGTGCTGCCTCCCGTTCGGAAACTGGTCTGTTGGATGCGGCCGTGTCCATAGCCTTGGATATGCAAGTGGCCCCAGGATTCCTTTCGGATTCCCGCTTCGTAAGACAGAACCACCGTTCAGGCGGCGTCCAGAGCCTGCCAAAGATCCTGCAGCAGGTCGTTTACGTCCTCTATCCCTACACTGACACGAATCAGGCCGGGCGTGATTCCAAGCGATGCCCGCTGCTCTTCACCAAGACGCTGATGCGTCGTGGTTGCCGGATGCGTGACAATGCTCTTCGCGTCTCCCAGATTATTGGAAATCGTGAACAAGTCCAGCGCATTCAGAACCCGGAAGGCCGCGTCCTGTCCTCCTTTGACATCCAAGGAAAATACCGTACCGCCCTGCTCCATCGAGGACTTCGCCAGGCTGTATTGCGGATGCGAGGGCAAATGAGGATAGATAACCTTCTCGATGCTGTCATGCCCTTCCAGAACCTGGGCGATCTTAAGTGCCGAGGCCGACATCGCACGGACCCGCAGATCAAGGGTTTCCATTCCCTTCAGCATAACCCAGGCATTGAATGGCGAGATCGCTCCTCCTGTATGTTTCAGGTAGGGTTCGAGTGTCCCGCGGATGTACTCCCGCGATCCTAACACCACGCCGCCCAGACATCGCCCCTGCCCGTCGATGTGTTTGGTCGCCGAATAAACGACGACGTCCGCGCCGAACTCGAAAGCACGTGAATAGATCGGTGTCGTAAAGACATTGTCCACAATGACCTTGGCTCCCGCGCCACGGGCAATCCCGGCGACCGTCACAAGATCGACCAGTTCCAGAGCTGGATTCGAAAGGCTTTCGAGAAATACGGCGGTTGTGCCGGGAGTGACCGCCTCCATCCACTGCGAATTGTCCGTCCCATCGACAAAGCGGACCTCAACGCCAAAGCGCGGCAATAGATTCTCGATGATATAGAGACATGATCCGAACAGCGCTCGGGAACTGACGACGCGGTCACCCGCCTTCAGCAAAGACATGAGCGAGGCGTTGACAGCCGCCATTCCGCTTGCTGTGGCGAAGGCGTCTTCAGCGCCTTCAAGCGCGGCGATTCGGTTCTCGAAAATCCTGACCGTGGGATTCCCGTATCGGGCGTAGATATATTCATCTTCCTCCGCCTTGATGAAACGGGCCTCCGCCTGTTCCGCGCTGTCGTATGCAAAGCCCTGTGTCAGGTAGAGCGCTTCGGCCATCTCGCCGTATTGACTGCGCCGGATTCCTCCATGCACGAGTCTTGTGCGTGAACTCCAGTGTTTATCCATGATCTGCGCTCCTATAACTGCGCAAAACAAAACCCCCACCGCTTCGAGCGCCGGGGGTTCATGTCCCTGACCTCTTTAGCGGTTGTTTTACGTGGCCCGCAATCCGGTGAACAAATCGCCACAGGACAACCGATAATGCCATGGCAAATCGCTGTCAATTCCCTGAACCAATCAGAATCTGTTCGCCAGAAAGGAATAATCTGAACGTCCCGTTCGGCAACGTGCCAAACTGTCCGTATCGTCGAGTGCATTGAGCGCAATGTCACGGGACCGCTCATTGGCGTACGAGGAGCATGCCGCGGTTCAAACAAATGCCGGTCTCTGGCTCCATCGGGTCAGGGCTGACATGTTCCACTGATTACGATTCTGGGTTTGGGCTGTAAAAGGAACCGCAGGCACTGAGAGCCTGACCTAAAATACCATATATTGTTTTCGTTGGTGGTCTTTTTCGGCCTAAATCACAATATGATGTGCAATGACCGGACTTTTAGGTTAGGCTCTGAGAGCGACGACCGATTCGCGGCAACCATCGGCGGAAGGCATTCGCTTTGCATCCGGCAACGGTTCCGCGACTTGTGGCCGAACCGCAGCCGTATACCGATACGCGCGGATCAAGCCCGCGATCGCTTCCTGAACACTCAGTCAACGCTTCCTTTATCAGCCAGTCCGTACCGTCGGATCAGCGGCGCCTGCGAAAGAAAGAACGCGAACATTCCGATCGGCAGGCCGAACGTCTTGAAGCTTACCCAGACATCGGTCGAAAAGCTGCGCCAAACGAATTCGTTGAGCACCGCCAGCAGAACGCAGCACAACGTCAAGCGGCGGGTGAGAATCATCCAGCCTTCATCACTAAGCGGAAGGGAGTCGCCAATCGCGAATCTCAAGTACGACCGCTTGCGGACGAGACCGAAGCCGAGAATCACCGCGAACAGCGCATAGATCATTGTCGGCTTCATTTTGAAGAAGCGCTCGTCATTGAGCCAAACCGTCAACGCTCCGAAGACGGTCACCAAGACCAGCGTGGCCACCTGCATGCCGCTAAGGGTTCCTGTCACCCGCCATGTCGCCCAGGTGGCAAGAGCCAGCAGCGGAATGAAACACGCCGTAACGACCACAAATCCTGAATAATCGGTTCCGAACACGGTCAGCGTTCGGTCGCGCATAAATATGTAGCCGACGAAGAACGCAATGATGGGTCCAAGCTCCAGCATCGTCTTCAGTCCTGGTTTCGCCTGATCGCCTGCCATCCGATTTCCTTCAGTTTCCAAGTTCGACAATTAACGCGCCTGCCGCGATGAGAACAATAAGGAACAACCGCCACGGTCCGATGGTTTCCCTGAGAAACAGCCAGCCAATCGCCGCAGCGAACACCGGCGAGGTCTCACGAAGTACGGCCGCCTCACCCACTTTGTCGAGCCGGGTTGCAAGCATGATCGATCCGAAGCTGAAAAAGGCCACGATTCCACCGACGACGCCACGCACGGCCAGCGGAATGGCCGGCGGCGGATTCAGCATGGTGCGCCAGCGCACATATGCAACTGTCGGCATCACAAAGCTGTCAATCAGGAAAAACCAGGCCAGGAAGGTAAACGGATCAGCCGTAGCACGAATGCCAAACGCATCATAGGTCGTGTAGGCCGCAACAAAGCCACCGGTAATGAATGCAAGGAAGAGCGCCGCGGGCAGCAGGTCGCGGTCAACGATCAGGAAAAGCAGGTTGTAAGCCGCCAGACCAAATATGCCCGTCAGCAGCACGACGACACCAACCCATTGAGTGACCGTGAATATCTCCCCAAACAGAAAGTACGCGCCAATGACCGTAAACAAGGGAGCTGTGCCCCTTACGACCGGGTAAACCACGGTATAGTTGCCACGGGAATAAGCCATGGCCTGCGCGACTTTATATCCGGTGTGAATGAGCAGAACGCCGACAAAGATCGGCCACATATGCGGCTCAGGAAAAGGAACGACAAAGAGCGCGACCGGTGCGGCCATGAGACCGTAGCAGCAGTCAATCGCCCCGCGGGACAGCCAGGGGTCGTGGCGTCCCTTCTGCAGCGCACCGAACACGGCATGCAGCGCGGCAGCCGAAATGACCAGCGCCAGCGCCAGCTGTTCGCCAGCTGCCGTACCTTCAAGGGAGACTAACCAAGCGCTCACGGTCGGAATGCCAACTCCAATGCAGGGACGGTTGCCGCCGATTCGCGCCTATCGCATCCAAAACTGCCGCGGCGGCGAGTGAGGACCACGCCGTCATGATGCGTCAAGACCTGTCAAGGCATTCGCGAAATCGTCTGGATCAAACGGGGCGAGGTCGTCGATTCGCTCACCGATGCCAATTGCGTGAATCGGAAGGCCGAAGCGGTCTGCGAGCGCCACCAGAACACCCCCCTTGGCCGTTCCATCCAGCTTGGTCATCACGAGGCCGGAGACATCGGCGACCTTCTGGAAGATCTCAACCTGACGCAGCGCGTTCTGGCCTGTCGTGGCGTCAAGTACAAGCAGTGTGTTATGGGGCGCAGTCCCGTCCTTCTTGCGAATGACACGGACAATCTTGGCCAGTTCCTCCATGAGGTCAGCCCGGTTCTGCAGGCGACCCGCCGTATCGATCATCAACAGGTCAGCGCCCTCCGCCTCGGCGCTTGCCATGGCGTCAAAGGCAAGGCTGGCGGGATCCGAGCCTTCCGGGGCGGTCATCACAGGCACGCCGGCGCGGTCACCCCAGACCTGAAGCTGTTCAACCGCCGCTGCACGGAATGTGTCGCCTGCAGCGATCACCACGGACTTGCCGGCCGCCATGAACTGGCTGGCGAGCTTTCCGATCGTTGTGGTCTTCCCCGAACCGTTCACCCCTACGACCAGCACGACCTGCGGTTTCTTGGTGTAGAGCGGAAGCGGCCTTGCAACCGGCGACATGACCCGGGCTATTTCGTCCGCAAGAAGACGTTTGATTTCGTCGGCGCCAAGTCTTTTTCCGGCGTGGCTTTCGGCGATGTTGCCGGTCACCCTAAGTGCGGTGTCGACTCCCAGATCCGCCGAGATCAGCAGTTCCTCCAGGCTTTCGAGCATGTCGTCATCAAGAACGCGCTTTGTTACTGCCGCCTTTGTACCCAAGCCCAGAATCCTTCCGACCATCCCCGGTCGCGGCTCAGAGGTCTCAGTCTCGGATTCCGGCGGCGACCGCGAAGCATCGGCAGCGGCACGGTCTTCCGGCGTGTCGGACTGCACCGCGCCTCCATCTTCGACTATCTCATCAAGACCCTTTCCGAGTTTCGAGGACGACCTGACAAGCCTCTCCTTCAGCTTTTGAAAAAACGCCATTCACCCGTGCCCTGCTCAGTCCGCACGCCGAGGTAATTTAATTCGGCTTGACTTGAAAGGGGCCGATTCCGGTGGACGGAATTTAACCTGTGCCGTTTGCCTCAGCGATCATGCGCTCTTCGCAAAGGACTGAAGCTTGGCTGGACACCAACCGGCAGGGAATGTGAAAGGCGGACTGTCGTATGTGTCGATCCAAGCCCGACTTACGGCACCAGTGGAACCTGCCCGAACTCTCCGGTCGACCGATTGTGATTGCGGAATGTGAAGGAAATGCGCCAACCAGTCGGCGTATCCGCACTGCAGGGCCATGAATTCGAGGTTGACGCACGGCTGACCTCGCAATTGCTCCTCGAAAAAAATCTGTGATCGTCGTTCCTCGTAGTGCGTAAAGAGATGTCAGCTGCTGCGCTCTGACTCAATGTAGCCGAACGTGTGAACCGGTCATCTATCTCCTCACATGGTGCGCGCATGTTTCAGACAGAGGCAGCCAGCACACCACAACACCCGAAAGTCCATCCGATCGTTAAAGGAGCGACTCGAACTGTGACGGCCCGCTCCCAGCTGTATGTCCTCAAACGGGCGCCCGAAATCCGTCAGATTTTCCTGTTTTCTGTTTCATCCGCAACCAATTCGAAGCTATTGTCGCTTCAGAACAAATCCGGCACCTTGAAAATTGGCGCACGGAAATCCGGATTGGACCGGCGGATTCCGCTAATGTCACGGTCAGGCAAGGTAAAGGTGAGGCGAATGGCCAAAACATTCGATAGGATCGGTCTCAGGGATTTTGTCGCTGGAGGCGAGATGTCGCCTCCTCCGGCCTTCGTCGGTCGGGCCGAGGCAATTGCTGACATCGAAAGCGCAGCCCGGCTAGCTTGGCGCCCTGGACTCGGTCACGGAATGCCAGGTGCCACACGCATTCTCCAAGGTGCCCCAGGAGCTGGGAAAAGCTCGATCCTAGCCGAACTGGAGTCCCGCTGCCTCGCTGCACCTTTGAACAAGGGAATGCCACGTGTACTTGCTGTCTCGAGTACAAGGCTCGCCGAAGATCGGAGCTCCGTTCTTGCGTCCATAGCCGCGGTTGGCAGGATGCCGATTAACGAATGGGCCAATTGGGCCACGCGGCTTACGGGGCGCCTGTCCGCATCCGTCGGATTTGCGGGGATGACTGTGGAATCGGCGCGATCTAACGAAGAGGCCCCTTCCCACTTATTCGCCTTAGCTGCTGCGACACCTCCAGAGGCTTGGGACGCTCCTGTGATCATCGCGGTCGACGAGGCCCAAAACCTTCCTCCAGACGCACGGTCACCACATGCACTCCTTCTCCAGGAAATCCATAACGCAGAAGCTGGCCTGCCGCTGACGCTGGTTCTGGCTGGCCTCGGTGATACGCTGGATCGTGCACGGGAACTGGGGCTGACTCGTGGGTTGCGGCAGCACGAAGCCGGGCAGTTGGCAGAGGACGAAAGCCAGGCCCTTATGGAAGGGTTCTGCAAGCGTTTCGGACTGCGCACCTCGGGTTGCGGGATGCGGCTTGCTGACCTCGCCGCGCCAGCCCAGGGATGGCCCCGGCATCTGCACTTCGCGCTCCAAGCTCTGGGAGAGGAGGCCCTCGCCGAAGACGGTGATCTGGAAAAAATCGACTGGAACCGCGCCGAAGCACGCGCCGCCCACAGCCGCCTGCGCTATTACCGTGGACAACGAACCGCGGCTATGGAGGCGGGAGAATGCCTTGTCGGTGCGGTGATGAGCGATCTCGTTGAAGGAATGTCCAGAATGGAAATCATCGACTTGATTGCTACGAAGGCGTCGAGCCGCTTTGGATGGGGATGGGCTCTGCCTTCCGGTTACGACCCTGAGAATTTTCTGCAGCTGCTGACCCACCAAGGTGCGCTACAGAGACGCACAGACAGCAGCTATTACTGCCCAATCCCATCCTTTAGAAACTTTCTAATCCAAGAGGGTGCTAAAAGGTTTCCACGCGGCTAGTCTTTTCTGATCTGAGACCGCGGCAACCCGTTCCTTAAACCAGGCCAATGCCCCGATCTACGGCGTCCTCTCGGCAAAATCCGAGGTATTCTCCGGCCGGTCTGCGGACTCACCGCTTTGTCCGTGTTCCTTCAGCAGGATCTGCGCTCGGTCGAGTGTTCCGGATTCTCGGCGCCCTCACAACCACCTATATTTCTCCCGTTCGCAATGTTCCGGAAGCATGCCAAAAAAACACTTCCAAGAATCAAACACAGATTCACGTAAGGTCATTGGGCTGTTTCCCGATATGGTGTGGCTGACACACCTCAGGCAGCCCAGCCACCGAAATTGCGCTCAACACAAGGAAACCCACACGACAACGAAGTATCGCAAGAGGCTCATCCAATTCGATATATTGCGTTGTAACGGGCATCATGGCTTGAAGCCCTTCTACTGCAAAATTTGGTTGCAATGCAGTGCGCCTGTGAAATCATTGCGTCTGACGCAATTGCTTCTGGGCACACTCGCGATGCAGGCTACACAGCAAAATCTCCAAGAGCATGCGGCCGCACACAACAACTCGGAAGGACAGGACAATGCCTGAGTTCGAGGCTACACAGCAAAATCTCCAAAGGCATGCGGCCGCACCGGTTGCTCAGTGGTTGATCCATGCAGCGATACAGCGCTCGTCGGTCACTTACGGCGAGGCGAGGCGGCGATTGGAAACCGAAATCGGCTTCAGCACGATATTCTCTACCCGTATGGGAATCCCTGCCGGGACGTTAATGGACAAGATGCTCAAGGTCAAAAAAGACTGCCCGCTCCTCAATGTCCTGCTCGTGAAGCAGAGCGACCGCATGCCCGGCGTCGGTGCTGGCCCATACATGGCCATATATCTGAACCGACCAGAGCTTGCGGAGCGCGAATTTCGCAAGAACAAACCGGACAAGTGGCGCGACGCATTTGATGAAATCTGCAGAAACGTGTACGCATTTTCCGATTGGGACCGTGTCTACAAGGATGCGTTCGGCCACCGGCTTCCTGCCTTCTCCTCGTCCCGAGGCACTGAACGTGACGGAATCAGAAACGCAAGACATGGCGAAGGAAAAAACCACGAGAACCTCCGACTCTGGATCCGAGACAATCCAGGACGGGTTCGACGAAACTACGCCAATGTCAAGACAGATACCGAAGTCGTTCTGGATTCTGCAGACAGAGTCGATGTCGTCTATTACGGGCCGGACAGCACTGTCGCGATCGAGGTTAAGTCCCTCGATTCCGACGATGCAGACCTTCGGCGTGGCATCTTTCAGTGCATCAAATACCGTGCGGTCATGCAAGCCATGGATGCCCGTTCGATTCCAAAGATCGTGCCCTTCTTGGTCACGCAGACGTGCCTTCCGGGCGATCTTGACAGCCTCGCCCGACAGCACAATATCCGGCATTTCAAGGCACCGGAGCATCTGCCTTAACGGTTCTAACCGATCATTTGACGCCCAACTCCCACGCCGCAATTCCGATATCTGGTTTCACGGAAAGGAGCGGGTACTTCCATCCAAGACGGGAAGGTCAGCATCTTGACCACAATCCTTCGCCTCGTAATGGGCCGTGACTGAAGTTCCCATACGCACTTCGCAGAGTTGCACTGCCACATCATAAGAATCATTCCGAACAATCGCGGGAAATTCAAAATCTTTACGAGGCACAAGTGCCCGGATTTTCCTTTGCTTCCGTTTCCGCTTTACCGTCTTCATACTTTGCGCTTGATCCGCAAGTTGGCAGGAACCATCTTATCTTCTCCCAAACGGCAAGAAAGGGATTGGCTATGCCTCAGCTGCAACTCACTGAGAAAACAGCTTTCCAGCCTGCTGTTCCTAAAATCTCGGACACAGAAGGCGAAGCCATGGGTCGCACGGTCGTCAACCTCTTTGCCCGATGGGATCTGACTGACGCACAGGCGTGTGTCCTGCTGGGTGGCCGGTCACCACGCACTTGGGTGCGCTGGAAGAACGGTATGATCGGCCGCGTCCCGCGCGACCTCAAAGCCCGGCTCTCCAACCTTATGGGAATTCACAAAGCGCTGCAGATTATCTTCGCAGAGTCCGAGCGCGGCTATCGATGGGTGAAACGGCCAAACGATGCATTTGGCGGGGCGACTGCGCTTGAGGTCATGCTTGCCGGCGAACTGACGGGCATTATGCGCGTGCGACGCTATCTTGACTCCGTTCGAGATAGTTGAGCCTGAACGAGCCCGATACTGTCCATGTGGAATTGACCAACACATACAGGATTGTTCGATCCCGCTTCCCACCCATCGATCTCTTTGACGATATCGCCGATCAGGCCAACTGGGATGCTATCCTTTCCGCAGAGACCGGGACCAATCTTCATGTCGCGGAAAGTGTCAGCCTGCTTGATCTTGTTCCCAAGAACGGCGTGTCGCAGGTGAAGGAACCACGCCGCTGCCGCGACCACAAAGGGCACACATTTCCCGCCGTTATGGACTCTCTCCGTCTTTGGCGCCTTCGATCACTTCGAGCCAAAGGGCATCGAGCGGAAACGTGATGGCTTCGAAGGGAGGAAGTGAAACCGGCAGGTCATCGACAAGCGTCGCCAGAAGCCACCATTGCCCCTCACGCAATTCGAAGACCTCAAGCGTCCGTGCATCGGGATCGACGAACCAGAGATGGCGGACACCTTCGCGGGCATAGAGATCTCGCTTCTTGCCTTGGTCCAGCCGCCGCGTGGAAGGTGAGAGCACCTCGCAGATCCAGTCCGGCGTGATCGTGCAATACGCCATATTCGGAAATTCGGGCATCGTTTGGCGCTGCCAACCAACGAGGTCCGGCACCACGATATCCTCGCCCAGGTGCAGTTCGGGACCGTCGATGATCCACCAGCCGCCAGCGCTGTCATCACCAAAATCAAGTGGCGCTGCGATCTTGGCCCCGATCGCGGAACTCGCCCGCGCATGCCGTGTGGCGGGTCTCGGATGGGTATGAAGGGTTCCGGCGATCACCTCGGCGACCATGTGGGCCGGCACATCGAGAACGTCCTGATAGGTGGCCCGGCGATTCTCCCTGCGTCTGATCAGTACCGTCATTACCCTTGCTCCTCCCTCAGCACCGGATCGAAACCATCAAAGTCTCCGGGGTTCCCGTGCAGCGATTTGCGGCCATTCACCAAACCTGCACACGATGCGAGACACTCTTCACTGACAAATGCGCGCAACAGCTCGCAACAGATCACAGTAGGACTGAATGTTTTCGCCAGCCCCAATCAGGTCAAAGATTCCAGAGACCACGATCTCGACCAGTTAATGAACATCCTCCACTTCAGTTTCGGGACCAGGGATAATGTTGCCATGAACCTTCTCCATCTGATAACCTGAACATGGCGCACGAACCATAAAGTTGTTTCACACGCGATAAACTGACAGAAGTGCGCTGAAAAGCCAGTCCGGCAAACCGGCAGCGCCAGCTGTCAGACAAAGGGCACCATTCAAGAAAACCGATTCGATTTTCTACCGTCGCCCCCGCAGTGACCAGTGCGGAAATTCGCTGCCGTCGGCTGGCGTCGGTCTACGCCAGTTCGGCAAGCGAGCGATGGCATTCAATCCGGTGTTCGTTCGCACCGGTCCGCTTCGGTGGGTCAACGGTGTCGCAGGTTCCGGGCATGGCAAGCGGGCAGCGGGGAGCGAACGGGCACCCCTTGCGCCGAATTTCCACCCCGCTGGACTGACCCGCCTGCTGGATCTGGGTCTGAACGGTTTCCTCAAGCCAACCGACACGGAGTTCCGGAGCCGACGAAATCAAAAGGCGGGTGTAAGGATGGAACGGTGGAGAAAGCACTTCATTCACCGGCCCTATCTCGGCCACACGCCCTGCATACAGCACAACTATTTCATCGGAGAACGAACCGACAGTGGACAGGTCGTGGCTGATGAAGACGAATGAAACGCCCGTTTCGTTCTGTAGCCGGGTCAAGAGGTCGATGACATTGGCGGCCACAATGGTGTCCAGCGCCGACGTCACCTCATCGCAGAGAACGACTTCTGGATTTGCCGCCAGCGCCCTGGCCAGACTGATTCGCTGTTTCTGTCCACCGGACAGTTCGTGCGGATAGCGGTCCGCGAAAGGAGCGGGCAACTCGACCATCCCCAGCAGTTCTAGAACGCGCCTTTCACGGTCCTTTCCCTTCATTCCGTGATAGAAGGCAAGCGGCCTGCCAATTATGTCCCTGATCCTCTGACGCGGGTTCAGGGCCGTGTCCGCCATCTGGTACACAAACTGCACTTTGCGCAGCTCTTCCGGGGTTCTGTCCTCAAGCCTGGGCGAAAGAGGTTGACCGTCAAGCGATATTCCACCGCGGAACGGCGGCAGAAGACCGGCGATCACCCGCGCGAGCGTGGATTTGCCGCAACCGGACTCCCCAATGACTCCGATTGTCTTGCCTTTGGGAATCGTGACGTTGACATCCTTTAGGATCATCGCCGCCGGTTCACCGTTGCTGAGCCTGCCGTAGCCGGCATCGAGGTTCCGAACCTCAATAGCTGGCGCCTCCGTTCCAGGAACCGTCTCGGCGCCCCCCTCCGGCAACGGGTTGATGGCCGCCATCAGCCGCTTCGTATAGGGATGGTGCGGACTGTTGATGATCAAATCCGTCGGGCCGGCCTCTTTCACCTCGCCGTCGTAGAGCACGACGATGTAGTCCGCGATCTGGGCAACGACAGCAAGGTCGTGCGTAACGTAGATTGCCGCCGCGCCTTCGTCCTTTATGACCTTCTTGAAAGCTTTCAGCACCTCAATCAGGGTCGTGACGTCCAGCGCTGTGGTCGGTTCGTCCAGAACCAGCAGTTCCGGATCGCCGCAAAGCGCCATGGCGGCCATGAGCCGCTGCAGCTGGCCACCGGACACCTGGTGCGGATAGCGTTCTCCGATCGTGTCGGGTTCCTGCAGATCCAGGGCCCGGTACAGGGTGGCCGCTTTCCTGTCCGCCTCTTCCTGTGTCTTCGTGCGATGCAGCACCGGCGCTTCGGTTACCTGTTCATTGATCCGAATCGATGGATTGAACGTGGCGGCGGCACTCTGGGCAAGATAGGAGACATTGATTCCGCGAACCGGTCTGAGCACATCTGAACTGAGACCGGCAATGTTTCTGCCTTGCAGCCGCGCTTCACCCGACGTGAATGCCAGGCCCGGCTTGACATAGCCCAGAGCAGCCAGGGAGATTGTGGTCTTCCCGGATCCGCTTTCGCCGATAAGGGCTACGACTTCTCCCTTATGAACCTGAAAGTTCACGCCTTTTACGATGGGCAGGTCGGTGCCGTCGTCACGAACCGCGCTTATTATGAGATCCTCGACTTCGAAGATCACGTTCGGGGTATCGAGATCCTTGGGCAAGCTTACATCCTCTTAGACAGTTTGCCGCCGCCGTGCGCGGAAACGTCATCGACGATCAGGTTGATTGACACCGTCAGCGTGGCGATCGCCAGGGCCGGAGCAATGACTGCCAGTTTGGAATCTCCGTATTGGAGAGCGCCGAGATTCTCGCGCACCATGCTGCCCCAATCGGCCTGGGGCGGCTGGACGCCGAGCCCCAGAAAACTGAGGGAAGAGATGAACAGGATAACGTAGATCAGGCGCAGACCGAAATCCGTAATGAGAGGCATCCGGGCGTTAGGCCAGATTTCGCGGGTGATGATCCACCAGCGGCCTTCTCCACGGACCCGGGCGGCCTCGACATAGTCCATGACCATGATCTCCATGCCGATCGCGCGGGACAGCCGGTAAACGACCGATGCGTAGATCAGTCCCGCCGTCAAGATCAAAACCGGAAACGAGGATCCGACGGCGGCCACAACGACAAGGCCCAGCATAATTGTCGGCAAACTGAGAAACGCGTCGTTGATCCGGGACAGGACCATATCGACTTTCGGACCGGAAACCGCAGCGCCGATTCCAAGGACCACGCCGACAAAATAGGCAAGAACGGTTGCCGCAAACGAAATTCCGATGGTGCGGCCGGCGCCGAACATGATCCTCGACAGCACGTCCCGATCCTCCACGTCGGTTCCCAGCGCTGCGCCTTCCTTGGGTTTCTGGAACTCGCTGTAATCATCCGGAAACGGCAGGTCGTTCTCGCCGTAAGGGGCAAGCCAGGATCCAAATACCGCGACCAGAAGCCAGAACGACGTGATCGTGATCCCTACCCAGCCCGTAACGGTGGGCCAGTATGCCTGGCTGGGCGGCGCGTCGGGAAGTTCGTCGAAACTGACGCCTTCGTCGAAGGGCGCGACATAGTGTTCATGATGCGCCGGAATGCTCATTTCGGATGCCTCAGTCTGGGATTGGACGTAATGGCCGCGACGTCTGCCACCAGCATCAGCAGCACGTAGGTCAGGCAGAATATCATGCCGAGCGCCTGGATCAGAACATAGTCGCGCGTCTGCACTGCCTGGACGATCAGCGTCGCCAGCCCCGGGTAGCCAAAATAGACCTCGACAACGACCACTCCGGTGACGAGATAGGCGAGATTCAGCGCGATGACATTCACGATCGGGCCGATCGCGTTGAGCAGGGCGTGGCGCAGAATGATCCTGCGTCTTGGCACCCCCTTGAGTATGGCCATTTCGATATAGGGCGAACTCATTACGTTCAGAACCGCGGCGCGGCTCATGCGAATGAGCTGCGAGGCGATGACAAAGCACAGCGTCGTGATCGGCAGGGCAAAATGCGCGATGAGTTCAAAAAAACCCTTGCCCTCAACGGAACCCACTACGACTGCATTGCCGATTCCAAGCACGAAGACCATGAGCAGGACAAGAACCGTCGCAGTGAAGAACTCGGGGGCCGCAACCAATGACACCGATACGAACGTCAGGATACGGTCGTAGTACGAACCTGGAAACATGGCCGCTGCGATGCCAAGCGCCAGCGAGATCGGCACGCCGATCATGGCAGTCAGCACAGCGACGTAAAGCGTGTTCTCGTATCGGTTTGCGATCAGCGACGTGATTGGCGCGTCGCCGGAAAGCGACACTCCCAGATCGCCGCGAACAAAATTGCGGAGCCAGGTGAGGTATTGTTCCGCGTAGGACTTGTCCAGTCCCAGACGTTCCCGCAGCGCGGCGATATTGGCTTCGGTCGCTTCCTGGCCGAGACGTATCTGCGCTGCATCCCCCGGCAGGATCTTGGTGCCAAAAAAGATGATGACGGACACGGCCAGAACCGTAATCACGCCAATGCCCAGCCGTTTCAGAATCAACGACAGCATTGCCTAACCCTTGAAGTCATCCGATTGCCGGGCTGCATTCGGTGGCCCCGCTCATGGAACGGGGCCACCAGACACTTGGCAATGTCAGGAATCACGCCACAGGGTGACCGGCGCCTCGGCACCGCCGAAGTTGTTCAGCGGTACGTATGTGAGACCCTTCACATGGCTAGCTGCGGCATCCACGTAGTTCCGGTGCATCGGCAGTGACATGCCGTTCTCTTCATGAACCATGGTCTGCAGGTCGCAGTACTTCTGGCGGCGCGTATCGGGATCGGTTTCGCCCCGCACATCTTCCAGAAGCTGGTCGAAATGGTCGTTTTTCCAGCGGGTCTCGTTCCACTTGGCATCTCCGTGGAATGCCAGAGTGAGCATGATGTTGGCCGTTGGACGCATGTTCCAGGACGCGACGGCAATGGGCTCCACCAGCCAGACCGAGCCCCAGTAACCGTCGGTCGTGACCTTCTTTACGTCAAAGTTCGCGCCGATCTTCTTGCCTTCACGCTGCATGAACAGGCATTGCTCGACGGCGCCAGGCGCGACTTCGGCACAGACGACCGGAACCGGGGTCGATCCGATGCCTGACTGGTCCCAGTACCATTTTGCCTGGTCCGGATCGAGTTCCCGCTGCGGAATGTCGGCGCAGTGGTCGAAATAGGCCGCGTTGATCGGATGGTCGTTTCCGAGCGAGCCCTGGCCCTTCATTACTCCCTTCACCAATCGCTGGCGATCCTGAAGCAGCTGCATCGCCTTGTAGAGATGCACATTGGACGACATCTCCATATCGAGGCGCGGCGTGATGTTTACGTAAGCTCCCGACTGAAGCGACCAGATCTCTCTGCCTTCCGTCGCTTCCACCTCTTCGATGGCCTTCGGAGGAAGGTTCACCATGGCGTCGATGTCTCCGGCAAGGAAGGCGTTCAGCCTCGAGGTCGGATCGCCGATCCCGTAATGCTCCAGCTCGTCCAGGTAACCGCCCTCTCCCCAGTAATTCTCGAAGGGAACCCCGATCGTGCGCACGCCCGCGGCGTATTCCTTGACCTTGTAGGGACCGGTCCCGACTGCGGTCGAGAAATCCGTGACCCCATCCTGGAGGATCTTGAAGTGGAACGTGCCCAGGGCGATCGGAAGGTCGGAGTTGGGAGAGTTCAGCACGGCCCGGACTTCGTGGTCGTTCACCTTTTCCCAACGGTCGATCATCGATACCAGCGACGACGCGTTCGATACGTTATCCGCCCCCATATGGCGGTTCATTGTGTAGATAACATCGTCGGCGGTCAGGGTCTTGCCGTTGTGGAACTCGACGCCCTTGCGCAGCTTGAACGTCCAGACGGTGGCATCGTCGTTGGAAATGATTTCCTCGGCGAGCTCCGGCTCATAGCCAAGGCTGTCGGTCAGGCGGGTCAGGGAACCGTAATACATCCGGCCCCGGAAATAATCGACAGCCGAAGTGAACAGCGCCGGATCCAACGTGTCGTTGGGCCCGTGCTGGTCACCCGCCATAATCAGGCGGCCGCCCCGTTTCGGAGTTTCCGCAATCGCCTTCGACGCGCTTCCGAACAGCAGGCCCGAGGCCGCGAGCGTTGCGCCCGAAGCCATGAAATACTTCAGTACGTCACGCCGGGACGCGCCGCGGCGGATCATTTCGTGCAAGCGCCGGTCATCCGAATAGGCCAGCGATCCGAATCGCGGATCAGTGTTCTTCATGTCTGTCATGCTTGGGTCTCCCAATTGCAGGATTCTACTTTCAGCTACCTGCGAAGCGCAGGCATCTGCACGGCATCGACACCTCACCCGCATTGGCTCGCATGATTGCGCAAATACGGTTGGATGGAGACTTTCCGCTCAGATTTCTGGACAGCAGCGCCAGTTCTCCTCTGTCTTTGCCGAACCGATCATGTCGGTATTCATACCGCCTAGTCGGGCTAGTTGACAATGGTCAATCTTTCACGGCATTTCCAATGAAAAAATCTCATCATTGAATAAGTGGCATTCATCAAATTCCGACAGCCCGGCCGTTGCTCATTTCGAAATCTCTGCCAGAATCCAGTCGCGGAACGCGCTCACCCTCGGCAGCTCGGCACGGTCTGAAGTCGTGACGAGATAGTAGCGGTGGTCAACCGGCACCGAAAAGCTGAAGGGAGAGACCACCTGCCTGTTGAGGAGAGCATCATTGATCAGGGGCGCGTGAGCCAGCGCGATTCCCAGGCCGGCCGCAGCGGCATCCACGGCTGCATCCCGGTTGGAAACGTTGAGGTTTGTTCCACTGTGTCCTGCCTTCAGTCCGACCTGTTTTCTCCACCATCGCCACTGTTCGGGCCGGTCACTGTTGTGGATCAGCGTGTAGCTGTCGAGATTCTCGGGCAGCATCGAGCCGCCGTGACTTTCGATGTACTGCGGGCTACAGAGGGCGATCACATCTTCCACCATAAGGGTGTCGCATCTGTAGCCGCTCAGCCGGCCTGCGGTGTATTCGATTGCGACGTCCGTGTCGGCGAGCGAGAAGTCCAGCGGTTCCTGGACGATCACGAGATTCAGCTCCACGTCGGGATACATTTCGGCGAAACTGCTCAGGCGTGGAATCAGCCAGCGTCGGGCGAAGGCCGGATAGAGGCGGACGGTTAGAGGTCCGGAGACGCCGCGGTGCTTGATCTTGTCCGATGCGACATCCAGCTGGTCAAAGACGCGCTGGATAGACTGCAGGTAAGTCCGGCCGGAGAATGTAAGCGCCGCGCCCCTGCCGCTGGCTTCAAACAGTTTTTCGCCAAGAAACTGCTCCAGCGAGGATATGCGGTGGCTGATCGCGGATGGCGTGACGTTCAGTTCCTCGGCGGCAGCCTTGAAGCTGCCAAGCCTGCCTGCGGCCGCGAACGCCTGAAGGTTCCGGATCTGCGGAACTCGTGTTGACATGGTCGCCTCTTCCGCCTCACGCAGATATCCGTTCCGGCATACCGGGGTGCCATGAGCTTTCCCTTAAGCGCCGCAACCCCGCCAATATCCGGCTTCTTCACCTATGGCGCAACAGATACATGAAAATGCGGATGCCTGGGGCGGAAACGCTGAGTTTTTGCAGGCCTGAAGATCCGAACTCCGAACGCGAACAAAGCGGATTGGTGGATACTGCCGAAATCAGGATACGACGGACTTTACCGGATCTGAAAGCAGGTGTTTTCGTGACGTCACAGTGCTGACTGTCCTTAGCTGGTGGATTCGATGAGACCGGTGGACGGCGCGCATCGCTTCCGGTTATGCGGCGGCGTTGGACTGGCGCATCAGCCATATCATTTGAGAGTTGGATGGACGGAACCGAATCCCGCACCGAGTGCGTCAATCTCCATCCTAATGTGAGGCAGGGCACCTGTAACGGGAGATCTGGCGGATTTCTGCCCAGAGACAGCGAACAACCCGGTTCATGCATGGCATCCGATCCTTCCCCGATCAGTGTCGGCGAACGGTAAAAATCTGAGGACGGCTGGCCGCGCCGTATTCGGCGGGAACATGGCAGGCGGGATGCATCTGCGGCACTGCACGGACCAATCAGCGACCGCCGCCGGAATCCGGACCTCTGCGTCCTCCGATTTCAGATCAGGCTGGCCTGCTCCTGCGGCGAAACTTTCCTCTTTCGCGCCTGCCTGGCGTCGAGCCGCAGCTTTCCGTCGGTGAACTCGATTTCCAGAGCGGAACTCGCTTTGGCCTCGGCTTTGGTGGTGACCACTGTTCCGTTTCCGCGGACAACCGCATAGCCCCGCTTCAGCGTCGCTGCATATCCGAGCGTCTGGCGAAGCCGTTCAAGCCCGTCCAGTCGCTTGGACCAGTCCTCGATCTTTGCCGATTCCGCTGTCGTCAGCCGACTTGCAAGCTGTTCACAGGCAGTACGGCTCCGCTCCAGATCACGCCGCAGCGCCGAAACCCTTAGACGGCCCGTCTGCTGTTCCAGTCCGCGCCGCAGATCCCGAAGCGAACGCCGAAGGCCGGGCGCCAGACGGCTTCCCGCCTGTTCCATATGCCTCCGCCGGTCCGCGAGCGAGCGGGTCAGCGTTGCCGGATGCAGCAGAGAAGCGGATTCGGCCAGACGGATCCGCCTGTCCTTCACCGCCGCAGCCAGCGCCGTCGGCAACCGGCCGCACCATAAGTCGAGCCGCTGCGACGCAGCTGACGTCAGTGATTCGGGTCTCGGCAGCGCACGGCCAAGATCCCGAAGCCGCTGTGCCCGCAGGCTGACAGCCTGGGCCATCGCCCGGGTCAGGCGGGCATCCATGCTTTCGACCTGTGCCACGAGTTCCAGACGAACCGGAACTGCCAGCTCCGCAGCTGCCGTTGGCGTCGGCGCACGGCAGTCAGCCGCATAATCAATCAGGGTCGTATCCGTTTCATGTCCCACTGCGGAAATCAGCGGGATGTCCGACGCCGCAGCGGCGCGGACCACGGATTCCTCGTTGAATCCCCATAGATCCTCAATGGACCCACCGCCCCGAGCGACGATCAGCAGGTCGGGGCGGTTAATCGCCCCATCCTGCGGAAGAGCGTTGAAGCCTCGGATCGCCTTGGTCACCTCGGGTGCGCAGCGCTCTCCCTGTACAGCTACCGGCCAGATCAGAACCCTGCGGGGAAACCGGTCGCGTAGGCGATGCAGAATGTCCCGAATGACAGCTCCTGACGGCGACGTTATCACGCCAATCACCTCGGGCAGGAACGGAAGAGGTTTTTTCCGCTCCTGCGCAAACAACCCTTCCGCCTCAAGCGCTTTCCGGCGCCGTTCCAGCATCGCCATCATCGCGCCGACGCCCGCAGGCCGGATGTCCTCGATGACAATCTGGTATTTCGACTGTCCACCGAACGTGGTGAGCCGTCCGGTGGCGATGACCTCGAGTCCTTCCTCAGGCTTCGTGCGCATTCCAATCGCAGTGCGCTTCCAGATCACACCGGAAAGAACGTTTCTGTCGTCCTTCAGGTCCAGATAGACATGCCCTGATCTCGGTCGGCTGACACGGCCGATCTCTCCGCGCACGCGGACATGGCCGAACTCTCCCTCGATTACCCGCCGAACCGCGCCGGAAATTTCCGAAACCGTGAATTCCGGCGCGTTGCTGCCCGTTCCACGGGATTCTCCGAAGTCTTCGAACATCTCTGACATGCCGTTGCCTTGTGCGATCCGCCGCCCGAGTCTAGAACACCGGGGGCTTGGGGGAAAGAGCGCGATGAACATCCTTATACTGGGCGGTGGCGGCCGCGAGCATTCGCTTGCCTGGGCCGTGATGCAGAATCCCAGATGCGACAGGCTGATCGTGGCGCCCGGCAACGCGGGCATTGCAGCCATCGCGGAATGTGCGTCACTGGACATCAGGGACGCCGCCGCAGTAGCCGAGTTCGCCGCGTCAAACAACGTGGATTTCGTGATCGTCGGTCCGGAAGCGCCGCTGGCGGCAGGCGTTGCGGACCGGCTGCGCGAGGCTGGCCTGCTTTGCCTTGGTCCAAGCCAGGGAGCGGCGCGGCTCGAAACATCAAAACGGTTCACCAAGGAAATCTGCGACGCGTGCGGGGCGCCGACCGCGGCCTGGGCGCGGTTCACCGACAGAGACAGCGCCAGAAACCATGTGGCGACGAACGGCGCTCCCGTTGTGATCAAGGCGGATGGCCTCGCGGGCGGAAAGGGCGTCATCGTAGCGGAGGACGATGCAACTGCGTTCGCCGCTGTCGACAGTATGTTCGGCGGCACCTTCGGCGCAGCCGGCGCTGAAGTCGTGATCGAAGAGTTCATGGCAGGTGAGGAAGCTTCACTGTTCGTCCTCTGCGACGGCACGACGGCGCTTCCGATCGGAACGGCGCAGGACCACAAACGCGCCTATGAAGGGGACTCCGGGCCGAACACGGGTGGAATGGGCGCATATTCGCCGGCACCGGTTCTGAGCCCTGAAGTTGAGAAACGGGCGCTGGAAGAAATCGTGAAGCCCTGCCTTACGGAGATGGCACGGCGTGGAACACCCTATCACGGCGTGCTCTACGCGGGTCTCATGATCGCTGACGGCGCACCTCGGCTGGTGGAATTCAACGTCCGTTTCGGAGATCCGGAATGCCAGGTGCTTATGGCCCGTCTTGGCGCACAGGCGCTCGACCTGATGTATGCCTGCGCTGAGGGCCGGCTTGACAGCGCCAGGGTGAACTGGGCCGAAGACCATGCGCTGACGGTAGTGATGGCGGCGAAAGGCTACCCCGGCGACTACCGGAAGGGTTCCCAAATCCGCGGGCTTGGAGACTGTCCGGAGGACAGCCGCAACATCATGTTCCATGCGGGTACGGCGCTGCGGAACGGCAGGACCGTCGCGTCCGGAGGACGCGTGCTGAACGCGACCGCCCGGGGAGATTCTTTAGCCGAGGCGGCGAAACGCGCCTATGCGCTGGCGGACAGGATCGACTGGCCTGCGGGCTTTTTCCGGCGCGACATCGGCTGGCGGGCGCTGCGAAGCGGCTGACGTGCTCGGGTGGCGATGCGCCAGCCACCGCATCTCGTCCATTCCGCAGGCTGGATTCGCCTGTGCGGTTCGTTTGGCCAATCAGGTCAGCACAAACCGCTTAGTGGAATCAATAACGCTCGCATGGTTCACTTTTGGCATTCTGGCTGCTTTTGGCTAATCATGCGGCGAGCGCGATCTGCCCAATCTAGACGTGCGCAACCCGGAAGACGCACTTCATGTCGTATTCCCCTCCCTTGCGGCGAATGAAGTAGCTATTGGTGCGTTGAAGCCTTCTGCCAGAAAATTGGTCGAAAAACTCGTCGGCTCCTGTATTCGCCTCACTTCCACTCCGAAAAGTGGATCAGGCATCACTTCGCAAGCTGCCGATGTTTGGAACCGTTGTACCTCGTGATTCACGGTAGGTTCCGATGATATCCGTCTACAATCAGCGGCAAGTGCCAATTTCGCAATACGCCCGACAGACAAAAAAGCCAAGACTGAACCACTGCTGCATTCAAATTCCGGTTGCCGCGGATCAAGAGAGAGAAAGGCCGTCTGTTCGTGTCGAGTCGATGGGCAGCCGTTCCATAACTTGGCGAAGCGCCCTCCGAGGCGAGGATCGAGATGAGCCCTGTGCATCGTAAGCAGTTTCCATGCAACTGTGCTTCTCGAACTGGTTAGCGGGGTTGTAGCGATACTCTTTCTCAGCGATAGTTGTGAAATCAACTCGAATTCAGGGTTGGGGGAACATTTCTGAGGTATCTCCTCCCATGCCCGTCAGGGAATGTCCCGGCTTGAAGACGAAAGAAGATCACAACTGCGCTGGATGGCGGTATGGGAATCAAAGAATGAAGTCCGTCAAAGGCAGACGGGTGACGGCGCAGGAGGTTGCTGACCGAGCCGGCGTTTCCCGTCACGCTGTATCGCGTTGCTTTAAGCCTGGCGCATATCTTGCGGAAGGCAAGCGCCGCCTTATCGTCGCAACAGCAAAGGAGTTAGGGTATCGGCCGAACGCACTGGCTGCTGGTCTGAAAGGCAAGAGTTCGCGCCTCATTGCCATCGTTTCAGGGAATCTGTCGAACCACTACGACGCCGAAGTCGTCAGTTGCCTAGTTGAACTCCTGACCTCCATGGGCAAATGGCCGGTCGTCTTGGGTGGCGGTTCCGAAGACATACGAAATGACCGCACACTCGACGTACTGGCCTACCCGCTTGACGCAATGGTACTGCGTGCCGGTAGCGTCGATGCCGAAATCGCCCAACAATGCCGACAACTCGGCATTCCTCTCATTCTTTCGGGTAGACGCACCGATGGTCTTGATCGAACAGATTCTGTCTGCTGCGACAACGCGCACGGCGCCGGTCTGGCGGTACGGTGCCTCATTGAACGCGGACGTAGCAGGATCGCTTACATAGGTGGGCCGAAAGACCTGTTCTCGGAACAGGAGAGAGCAATGGGATTTGTTGGTGCACTGAGCGCCGTCGGGCTCAAGCCAGCTAATATGATAAGCAGCGACTTCAGTTTCGAAGGTGGATTCAGGTCGGCCTTGGAACTGCTGGCTGGCTCCGGCCAGCCAGACGCGGTATTCTGTTCCAACGACGCGATGGCCCTCGGTGTTCTTTCGGCGGCCCGGCATAGACTTGGACTTAACATCCCAGAGGATCTCTCCGTCATAGGGTTTGACGATATCGCGATGGCGGCATGGCCCACGTTTGAATTGACCACGGTTCGAAATTCGGTTCATCAAATGGTTGAAGCAATTCGTACGCTTCTGTCTGAAAGGTTGGCGATGCCCGACGGCCCCGGCAGGCATCTTTCCATCGAGCCTCAATTGGTGCTGCGTGGCTCTCACTAGGTTCTGGCGCGGCGGTCGAGCGCGGTCGCACGCAGCTTTCTCCAATCCGCAATAGGGCGCGCGTCGGATGATGCGACGAGTGCCAGCGACTGTAGCTCGACCTTTTTTCCTTCGAATTCCCTTTCTATCTCGCGAATGAGAGGAAGGTCCCGTGCGTTATCGTCGGCACCGTAGGCCAAGCTGACGTGGGGGGGAAAGAAGGGCACCGCGCCGTTTATGGCGAAAGCCTCGCGTCGTAACTCCGCCAAGGCATCGGGCAGGATTAGTGGCAGATATAGCGACTGGAAATAGGTGCCTCCGAATTGAATCGGACAGAACTCCGCGCGGTCGGTCTGCTGCCGATCAATCGCCAGTGCCCGCCTCTCAAATTCGACAGCAGTGCCGAGCGCGATGTCGGCTGCCAGGGTAACGTGCGGTTCGAAAGATGGGCCACCAATCTTATCCGAGATGCATGAAATATGCGCTGCCAGTCTATCGGCTACTTCTTTGGGAAACAGCAGCCAGAGGGAGAACAAGTTGTTGGTCAATGGGCTGCCTAGATGTCTCTCAGATTCCGGCAAATGTGCTCACCTGCTCATATTGGTAGAATGTGATGGAAATACGACATAGCATGTGTCATAAAACATTTGCAATAATGCCATAAGAGAAGAGTGCGCACGATAGCACAACGTTAATCGGAATTTCGAAATGACTTCCAGTGAAGGCCGAAAGCTGATCGGATCGCGTGTCACGCTTGATGGTCTCTGCGTTGGTTATGGCCGAACGGACATCCTGCGGGATATCAACCTGAGTGTTTCCGCCGGTGAATTCGTGGCCCTGCTTGGACCGTCGGGCTGCGGCAAAACCACCTTTTTGCGCGCTATTGCAGGTTTCATTTCTCTGCGAAAAGGTCGAATATTGCTGAACGAACGCAACATCGCCGCCGTTCCGCCAGAACGGCGCGGTACGGCGATGATGTTTCAGTCATATGCGTTGTGGCCACATATGACCGTCGCGCAGAACGTCGGGTACGGGTTGCGGTTACAAGGCAAGTCCCGAGATGACACAGCCCGCAAGGTCAATGACATCCTGAACCTGGTTGGGCTGCGCGACTTCATCCACCGCAGGCCCGGGGCGCTGTCCGGAGGCCAGCGGCAGCGGGTGGCGCTTGCGCGGGCACTGGCAATCGATCCCCCCGTCCTGCTGCTTGATGAACCACTTTCAAACCTAGATGCCGGGATTCGCGCGACCATGCGGCATGAAATCAGATCGCTACAGCAGCGCATGGGGCTGACGGCGATACTGGTTACCCACGACCAGACGGAGGCTCTGACTATGGCCGACCGGATAGTAGTACTTAAGGACGGACACATCGCCCAGACAGGAACGCCGGAAGAGGTCTATCACCGTCCGACCTCCACCTACGTCGCTCGCTTCATGGGAGCGGAGAATGAACTCCCGGTCGTGATGGTGGAGAAAGACGGTGAGATGGTGCCGCGCCTGGCAACCTCAAAAGAGGCAGGGCGCCGGCGGTTCCGGTTGATGTTTCGAAGTGGCGCAGCCCGGATTGCACCCGCAGGTTCGTCAGGACTTGAAGGTTTCCGGGCATCTGGCGCAGTGCGTCAGTCCAGTTATCTCGGATCGGTCTATCGCCACACGCTTGATGTCTGCGGACATCAAGTGATGGTGGACCATCCCGAAAGAATCCATGTCGGCACGGCCGCCGACATGTGTGTTCCGGCTGCGGGGTTCAATCTCTTCGACATGGAAAGCACCGCCGCAACCGGGTCAGAGGCCGAACCCAAGATCGAATCCAACCCTAACAGTAGAGAGAAGCACTATGCGACTTAAGACTACAACCCTCATCGTTTCCACGTCGATGTTTGCGCTAGCCGGTTTCGCGCAGGCGGAAGGCACGCTGAATGTTGCCTCCGGCGGATCTCAGAACATGGTCGACTATGTAACCGACTATCTCGGCCCATTGTTCGAGGAACAGAATCCGGGCTGGAATGTTCATGTCGTCGGCACAGGTCCCGGCAACGCCGGCTCCCAGATCATAATGGAAAAACTACAGGCCCAAGCCACATCGGAAAGTTGGGATACTGATGTCATCGTAACAACCCAACTAAAGACCGGCGAAATGGTCGAGTCGGGGTTGCTTCAATCCTATGTCGATGACATTTCCACCGGCAATCTGGCCACTCGCGATACCGCCAGGCTCGCGCTAGGCACGAACGTCGAAGGCTACGTCATGCCGATGTTTCACAGCCAAACCGCGATTGCATATAACCCCGATATGGTCACCTCACCGCCGCAGAGCTACGACGAACTGAAAGTCTGGACCGCCGACAACAAGGGTTCATTCGGTTACAACGGCATCAAGAACGGCATGTCTGGAGTCGCTTTCACAGCGGGCTGGATGTACGCCTATGCCGGCAACACCGAGCAGCTGATGAACGGGCCGTATGATGCCGAACTGAAGTCCTCTTGGGACACGGCACTTGCCGAGTTGAAGAAATTTAATGAAAACGTGACGTTCACCCCAGGCAATGCCGGCACGTTGGACATGCTGAACCGGGGCGAGATCGTGATGGGGCCGGTCTGGGTCGACATGTTCTACACCTGGCAGTCTGACGGGCGCCTGAACCCGAACCTCAAGCTGCTGTTGCCCGCTCCGGGCATGCCCGGTCAGCCCTACTATTACGCGATCCCGGCCAAGGCGGAGAACGCCGAGATGGCGCGTAGGTTCATCGAACTCGCAACCAGTCCTGAGGTACAGGCCGAAGGCATCGTGACCCGGTTCAACTGGTATCCCGGCATCGACGCCGAGCATGTGCAAAGCGCGCTTGATCCAGCCGCTTGGGCGAAACTTTTTACGGACGTAACGCCGGCCGATCTCGCTGCCAAAGGCAAGCCGTTCCCACTGGGGCCGTTCTTTGACGACATCCGCGAGGCATACGAAGAAAAAGTGTCCAACTAAAAGTGACCGCGCCGGACCCTCAATCGGGTCCGGCGCATCCATACTCAGGCCCGCATGACTTCCAAGCACCGAAACAGCTTGATCCTGATTGCGCCGGCGCTCCTGGTGCTCTTCGGGCTGTTTCTGTACCCGTTATGCTACTCGCTGCTCTGGGCCTTTAGGGTGGAGGAAACCGGTGCCTGGGGTTTGACAAACTTCACTAGAGCTTTCGCGCTCTATTCCAAAGATGTGCTGTTCACTCTGATCATTGTGACACTCTCCACCGTGTTGATCGCTGCGATTTCCGTCGCGATTGCGGGTTATCTGACACTAGGAGAGAAACCGGCGGTCGTCGCGCTACTGCGCTGGCTTTACCGGTGGCCTCTCTTTATTCCCTTCGTGGTCGCAGCCCAGCTCATGCGGACCTTCTTGGCCAAGAACGGCATGATGAACAATCTTATCGTAGGTTCGGGGATCCTGGAGCCTATGCAGACCGTCAGCTATCTCGACTGGCGGGGCATTGTAATCACCTTCGTGTGGAAACAGACCCCATTCGTGGCACTATTGCTCGCTGGTGCAATGGCGAGTCTAGACCGCTCCACCTTCGAAGCCGCACGCAACATGGGCGCACGGCCCTTTCGGGTCTTGTGGCAGATCGCACTGCCCCAATCGGCCACCACGTTAATGGTGGGACTGATTCTCTCCTATGTAACGATGATGTCAGTGCTTTCAGTGCCGTTGATGATAAATGCCCAGACGCCGACCATGATCACCGTTGACATGGCTTGGCGCATCAATGCCTATTCAGACTATGGCGTAGCCAACGCACTCGGATTCATATCCTATGCGATGACCGCTGTGATTGCGTGGTTCTACCTTCGCCAAGGCTTGCGCGAGCACAGGAACGCGGTATGAGCGCGTGGTCTCTCCTTCGTGCGCTGCTGCTGGCCTTGCTGGCCTTCGCAATTTTCGGGCCGATCATGAACATGCTGATCTGGTCGGTCGCAGAAGTTTGGTATTTCCCGGGAAAGCTGCCGCAGGAGTGGGGTTTCAAGTTCTGGGAGAGGGTGTTCCGCCCACAGGGCAACGCCATGGTTTCGCTGTCAAACTCGGTCCTGATCGCCTGCCTGACTGTGATCGTAAGCCTGATCGTGGCAGTGCCGGCAGGACTGGCGCTGGGTCGAGGTAACGTTCCTTGGCGGGCAATCCTACTACTGCTGTTCCTGCTCCCACAGGCTTTTCCGTCAATTGCCGTGCATATGAATATCGCGCGGGTGTTCTATGGGATTGGGCTGAACGGAACCTATGCGGGCGTAATCCTCGTTCACACGATCCAGGGCCTTGTGTTCTCGGTCTGGATCGCCACCGCCGCATTTGCTGCCGTGGACCACGAACTTGAAGAGGCGGCGGCCAATTTGGGGGCAAACCGCTGGACCGTGTTTCGCACGGTTACCCTTCCCCTGGCCCTACCTGGAATCCTCGCCAGCGCGATATTCGTCTTTCTTATCTCGCTTGACGAGTTTACGGGCACTTTCTTCGTAGGGGTGCCAGATATCACAACCATGCCGCTCCTACTCTTCACAGCCAGCATGGAAGGCAACTATCAGATTGCGTCAATCACGGCGCTGATTCTGTTGGTCCCCTCGGTTCTGTTCATGATGGTGATAGAGCGGTTTCTCAAAGCGGACGTTCTGTCGAAATTCGGTCATTGAATTCGTATGCTGGGCATTGTGGTAGAGAAGTGAAATGTCACAGTCTGGCTCGGCGGATCGACTGATGGCTATCGCTGCGACTTGCCAGATAACGATTAATGTCATCACAACTCCAGGTTCGTTGCCCTATGTTGGCGGCTTGGGGCCGGGTAGACGGGACCGTTGCCGAGCCCCGTCCCCCACAGACCCGGGCGTGCGTGACTGACACACCCGGTTCCTCGCATGGCAGGTTCCGCTCAAGGAGCGTGGATCGACCGCGTGACCGTGGCTTCTGGCAGGGGATTCGGGCGGGAACGGCGTTGAACCGATCCCGGCAGATCCGCCCGCTGCGGTGGCGCCGTCCGAGCCAGAGCCGCCAGCTTCCGGCCACGGCGTTCCGGAAACCGGAGAGCCGTCTGCCGTTGCCCGTCAGGCCGTAGCAGGCGCAGTGTCCCCGGATCACGCCGGCAGGATGCCGGCATTGATCCCCAACCGGCATGTGCCGACGCTCCCTGCACCAGTCCCGCACCGACCTGACGGCCCGCGCGAGGCGCGCCTTGGCGGTGAACCGCCGCCCGGCCCAGCGCCCTTTTCCGCGTCCTGCCCCGGAGATGGGTGAAGCCGGGAAAGCCAAACCGGTTCGACGGATCATGTCCGCCGGTCTTTGGCCGGAAGTCCACGTGCCGCGTCCTGGTCGGGTGGAGCGCCAGCCCATGTTCTGCAGGGCGCGCACCCAAGGCGGCGAGAACACGCCCGCCGTCCAGACGGCATTCGAGCGCGATGACAGAGTCATCCGCATAGCGCACGAGCCGGCAAGCTCCCGATCCGGGCTGCACCGTTTCCATCATCCATGAATCCAGCACATGGTTCAGGAAGACGTTCGATAGAATCGGCGGGACGACCCCACCTTCGGCGTGTCCGTTTCCGAACGCTGCAGAACGCCCGAATCCAGGACTCCCGTTTTCAGCCACCTGTCGGTCATGCGGCGTGTCACGCCGACCTTGATCCTCAGGCCGGGAACTCCCGGAGGCGTCGGTGGTCGATCGTGCCAGAACAGGCCTTGACATCGGCGTCGATCACCCATCGCAGACCCTCCACGGCCAACCCGTCCCACAGGTCGCTGAGTGCGCCGTGGGCAGACCGGCCGGGCCGGAAGCCGTAAGAGCAAGGCAGGAAATCCGCCTCGTGGACCGGCTCCGGAATCATTGCAATGGCCCGCTGCGTCACCTTGTCTTCCAAGGTCGGGACGCCAAGGGGCCGCTGCCTCCCATCCGCTTTGGGGATGAAATGGCGGCGAACCGGGCGCGCGTGGCAGCAGCCGGACCTGATCCGGTTCAGGAGGTCCGGGCGGCTGGCCTCCAGATCCATCCCGTATTCGGCTGCCGTCACGCCGTCCACGCCCGTCGCCCCGTCCTTGCGGGTGAGGCTCCAGGCCATGTGCATCCACTCACGGTCGATGTGGTGGTGCAGTGCGGTGAACACCAGGTCCGGGCAGGCTCTCGCCTGTTCGGCTATCCGCTCCTGTTTCGCTGGCACGTTGGCGAAGCTCTGTGTCTTCACGTGTTTCCCACCTTCGGTTCCGTCCATGCGACGCCTCGCTTCCGTCCGCCGGATCCCGATGGACACGGCTCCCCGACCTCGACGGTACTGTCAAGACTTTGCGACATTCTCCGGCCCCGGTCGGTCCGGTCCACCTCGCCCGTAGCGGCGTTCCCGGCGCTGCCCCCGCTATCACCGACACAAAGGCACCGGCATAGAGAGTTTCGGGATTCAACAGGTCGCTTCGCCACCCGCTGCGCCCTGCCCATTGATCACTTAGTTACTAGACAATCGCACCAGTTGGGTTGCTGCCGCGCATTTGCGGCACCGCACGCGGCAGCATTTCAGGCGTTTCTGGCGAGATATGGATGCAAGGCGCTTGCCTCGCCGTTCTCCGCGAT
>JAJEAY010000015.1 GCA_022824145.1 Rhodobacter sp.
CGAGGCAAAGCCGCTATCGGCGAGTGAGTGGGGCAAATTCGCGGCATGGCTCAGGGACCAGAATCTCGATCCTGCCGCCTTGCTTAAAGGCGACATCCACACCCAGCTATCGGGATGGATAGACCGATCGGTCACGGCTCAACGTATCCAGTCGCTACTCGATAGAGGCGCTGCGCTTGGCCTCGCCCTCGAAAGATGGCAACGTGCCGGACTCTGGACTCTGACAAGATCGGACCAGGAATACCCCATGCGGTTAAAGGATCGTCTGGGACGCGCTTCTCCTCCCGTTCTGTTTGGGTGCGGCAAGAAATCTCTGCTGAATTCCCGAGGACTGGCGGTGGTCGGTTCCAGAAACGCCTCAGACGAGGACTTGGAGGCCACAGCCTGTCTTGGAAAGGAAACTGCCCAGCAAGGCCTTTCTGTTTTTTCCGGTGGGGCTAGAGGCGTCGATCTGAGCGCCATGCTGGGCGCCTTGGAATCCGATGGAACGGCCGTGGGCATCCTTGCGGACAGCCTGCTCCGATCAGCTGTCTCCGCACGCTACCGCAAACACGTGATGTCCGGTGACCTGGTATTGGTATCCCCGTTCAATCCAGAAGCCGGATTCAACGTAGGAACTGCCATGGCAAGGAACCGCTTGATCTATTGCATGGCCGACGCCGCAGTAGTTATCCACTCTGCAGCTGGGAGTGGGGGGACATGGAACGGGGCGACCGAAAACTTAAGGAAAAAGTGGGTGCCGCTCTGGGTGAAGCCAGACACGGCAGGCAATTCGGGAAATTCCCAGCTGGTGGAATTAGGGGCACGGTGGTTGCCCGAGAGTTTCCCACTGCCTTCGGAATTATTTGCCGCTCCCTGTTCCGCATCCGTGCTGAAGTCTGAACCGGTTTGTCCTAAAGAAAAAACTGAGATGCCGACAGTCCAGAGAACATGCGTATCGCCAGTGAATTCCGCCCAAAGACCTGATGCAGCCATATCCGAACGGAATCCCTGCGTGATGGAGCTCTACGATCTTTTCCTGCTCCATCTAATGGCGCTCCTTGAGGAACGACCTATGAAGCCAAAGGAAGTTAGCTCCCGGCTGGAATTGAACAAGAGCCAAACAGATCTCTGGCTAAAGAGGGCGGTGACTGAAGGAAAAGCTGAAAAGATCTCAAGGCCGGCCGTTCGGTACCGTTGGGTTCAAAATGAAGCCAAGCCGAAAGATCTGTTCGGAAACTGACAGGATTCACGTTGTGACCACACGCCGCCGAAGGTAGGGTCGACGCATGACCGTCGTCGCCCTGATCATTGTTGGCGCAGCCGCCGGATTCATGGCTACGCGGCTTATGAAGCTCGATACCGATCCAATCACAACGATTGCCATTGGCATCTTCGGAGCGCTCGCTGGCGGTCTGGCCCTTCGATTCCTCACGTCGGTAACCGGACTGTTGGGCGGCTTCGTCGGCGCGGTACTGGGGTCGATGCTGCTAATCTGGCTTTGGAAAACATATTTCCAGCGGAAATAACAGATCTCGCAGGCGGCGTTCCGGCCATGCCAAAACCAGGTGCCGATCAAACTGCTCCCAGGGCCAGCCACGGTGAAGGCTCATCCATCTGTGACCGGAGCAATTGCAGGAGAACGTTGGAAAACGGTTGCTGGATTGACCCGTCGACCAAATCTTCGTGAAACCAGGCCTACGGCCGAAGATCCGGAAACGGACTATCGGAATGCATCGGAGGATCGACTGTCCGCAAGCGGTAAAGCCCTGCCACCTGTCTGCCGCCTATCGAAATTGCAATTCAGACCCCGTTGCCTCCTTTGGCCATCCAGACCGGAGCGATGTTTGAGAAGGGAATCCGTATGCTCCAGCTGCATTCGGAGACGATGGGATGCGAGCCGGAGGATGCGAATCTATATCTGACCCTCCCTTATGGATGCCGCAATCATTGCTGGCTTCAGTTGAGAAGGTCACGATAGATCTTCATGATTGCCTTCGCTTCGCCATCCAAAGCGAAGTGATCCACTACATGCTTGCGCGCGGTGCGGGAAAGAGCGGCGCGCATCGTGGAGTCCTCAGCTATCTCGCTGATCGCTTCCGCCATGGGATCAACCTCGTTCGGAGGGACGAGACGTCCGGCTCCGGCCGGCACAATTTCCGGGAATGCACCGACGGTCGTTGCCACGACCGGAACCCCGCACGCCATTGCCTCCAATGGGGTCAGACCGAACCCTTCCCACCTCTGCGGCGCGACGTAGAGATCAAGTGCGCTGTACCAATCGGCGACCATATGGGTGGGAACTTCCGGCAGAAACGAAACCTGCCCGGACACGCCTGCCTCGTGCACCCGATTCTCCAGGTCTTTCCGGTAATTCCGGAACTTTTCCGTCGGCCTGCCAAGAACCAAAGCATGAACGTCTGTCCGGCGCTTCAGCAAGGGGATCATCGCGTCAAGAAACACGTCCGTACCCTTCCGTGGCCGAATTCGTCCGAAACATCCGACCAGTATTCCTTCGGGCAGGCGGAGCCGTCTTCTCACTTCCTCCCTGTGCGCAGGCGGACGGAATGCAACCGTGTCGATTCCATGAAGGATCACGGTTGAAGACCGTTCGAGATAGTCCGCTGACTTACCAGACGTGGCAATCACCGCATCCATCTTCGAGATAAGCCAACGTGTGTAACCTGTATGCCTGCGCTGCGAGGCGGAAGTGAACAATAGCCTGTATCGCCTTCTGAATATATGCCTCAGAACGACGCCAAAGAGCATTTCGATATTCCGGCGCGCGTGCCAGACACGCCAACGGTCGCGAGACAATGTGGCAGCGCGGACAAACGAAACGTGAGGAACATGCGGTGGAAGGCCCGAACCGGTCGCCACTACACCCATTTCCTTCGCCATGAGCGGAACAAGGCGTACGATGGTAGCAGTGACACCGGACAGGCGTCGACTCAGGTTCGGCGCGACAACCTCGATCTCAGTCATCTATGAGATCCTGCCGGCCAATCCAACGGAATCTCGGGGACAGTCCAGCCCTCCCCCGACAAAGAAGCGACTAATGATCCATCTTGGCATGGGAGTCCGCATTGCCTCATTTGGGAATGTTACTTTCGGCCGCACCTTTGCCTCATCAGGAATGTTACCGGAGACCCGGCGGTTCTGGAAGTCGCATTTGGGTTGATTTCGGTGACAAACCGACCCTTCCGGATTTCCTCAGTTTCCAATGTACAAGAAGCCGGTTGCTGTTGCGGATCCTGTGGGATTCGTGGGCGAGAGGCGCGGGAGTGTGAGCAGGCGGTGGTCAACACCCCGCATTGTCCACCGCCTGTCCACACGGCCTGGCGGGCTAGCGCCGGCCCGGAGGGCTCGTCCACGGTTCCACAGGATCGCGGTCGTCGCGGACTCCACCCGTCACGTTCCCGCACATTCAGGACCAGCGCGCGCCCGTGTCCGTCTGAACGCCCCGCGGAACCCACTCGTCGGTCGATGATCCAAAGATCGCTTCCCGGACCCTTTCCTGCCGCCAGATCTTCACCTGGCGCTGCAGGTTACGAATCCGTCGCGGTTTCCGCCAAAAATGAAGCATATCCTGGCCCGCATTGGGGGCTAGGCGAAGAGGCGCCTCTCGTCCGTGGCCATACAAGCAATATACCAGATGTCAGTGATTTTTCCGGGGAACGGTTGATCAAATTGTCTGGCGGCAATGCTCGGCTTGTTCGAATGGCGGCTCAACTTGACGGCCGAGTGGCCCCCTTTGGACGCAGTTTCTGGAAGGTGCTAGCCGCAGCGGACCCAATCTTGGCGGCGTCGATGCAGGAACACGGAATCCACACTGTGATCTACAGTGACCGCTATCTATTGACACCGCTCAACGTGCGACTTCTTTCGGAGATCCTACGACAAGTCCCGAAAGGCAAAATAGAAAGTCTCAAAATATCAACCGCCCGCGCATCCAGAAGCAAGTCTGCAGGATAGGCAGTCTTCCACAATTTCGTTGAGGATGGGATGCGTCGCGCCGTGATGCAAGAGCTGTTTCCGAATGCTCAGATTGAAATTTGCGAAAAGGCCCAACTCCCGCACGAACGAAGCTTGAATTTGCGCTTGGGCGACGGTCGCAATATCACGATACTTCTCGACCAGGGGCTTGGAGCGTGGCGGGCGAGTGGTACACCTCGGCATGACTTTATGGCCGAGCCGCTTAGGCAAGCGCGCTCGCTTAGATCACTGAAGTTTGCCATAGCGGTGGAAGAAGGAAGAGACGCGCCCGTGGTGTTGCAAGCAACCGAAGTATAGCAGGAGGGCCCCAAATCACGAGTGAGCACACCCTGTCGATAAGGAAGCGCCGGGTCAACGAGGGAAGCCTCTGACGGATGAACGACTGTCGATGCAGATGAGTTAGGCGCACTTGCCGTCGAGATGGGTGATCAGTGATTCATGTCCGTACTCCGCGAAAAATGCGGTGTTCGCAACATGACTTGGCACATATGGAAAAGTCATGTAGGTTAGTCCGCACAATTCAAGGATTTACGTACATGATTCCTGAAAGGCGCGTGACCCTCGCCGAATATGTGACGGAGCTTCAGTCGAAGGGCCGGGTCGTATTTGCCGCGGAGGAAGCCGTCGCGGCCCTCGGCACCAACCGCGGAGCGTTCCTGGATGCCGCTCAGCGCCTCCAGAAACGTGGTCTGCTGGTCAGTCCGCGCAAGGGATTCTACGTCGCCGTCCCGCCGCAGTTCGCCTCCTGGGGCGCGCCGCCCCCATCCTGGTACGTGGACGCCCTCATGCGGCAGGAGCGGCAACCCTACTACGTCGGCCTCCTTAAGGCCGCGGAGCTGCACGGTGCGACCCATCAGGCCGTCATGGAGTTTCAGGCAGTGACCGGCAAGCGCATGTCCAGTATTCGCGCGGGGCGCAGCCTTATCGTCTTCTACTACCGAAAGGAAATGACCGCGATCATGGACGGGATCGAAGACATCAAGACCGATACCGGACGGATGAAGCTCTCATCCCCCGCGCTGACCGCGCTCGACCTCATGCGCTACCGCAAGGGGTCGGCGGGCATCGACAACGTCGCCACCGTCCTCTCCGACCTCGGCTCCAAAATCGACGCCGATCAGCTCGCGTTCCTGTCCCTCCGGTTCGAGAAACCGGTCGTGCAGCGTTTGGGCTACATGCTCGACATCCTCGACCGGCGCAGCATCACCCGGAAGATGCACGAGATGCTGTCGTCGCGGGGCAAACCGCAGTGGACCGAGCTCGATCGGGCGGAGGCTAGGGATCGGCTCTTCACACCCGACCCCGTCGAGCGGGACCAGAGATGGCGGGTCGTCGTGCGCCGGCTTCCAGAGGTCGATGAATGATCCCGAGCCAGAACATCGTCGAATGGAGCCAGACGGCACCGTGGGCCGAGCAGAGGCAGGTCGAGCAGGACCTGATCATCTCACGCGCCCTCGTGGAAATTTTCGGCGATCCGCTCCTCGCATCGGAGCTCCGATTCAGGGGCGGAACCGCCCTCAACAAACTTCATTTCCCGGAGCCGCTCCGCTACTCGGAGGATATCGATCTCGTCCGCACCTCCGCAGATGCGATCGGTCCGATCCTGGACCGATTGCGAGAGCTCCTCGAGCCGTGGCTCGGTCCCGCCCGCTTCGAGCAGAGCCAAATCGCACCTAAATTCCGCTTTCGGATCCAGGCGGAGGATGGCGGCGAACATCCCATCCGCCTCAAACTCGAAATCAACACGCGTGAACGCACCGCCTATGACCCCGTAGTGATGGCCCCGTTCGCCGTCGAGAACCCCTGGTTCTCCGGCGTGTCAACGATACCGACATTCTCGAACGAGGAGATGCTGGCGACAAAGTTGCGTGCGCTCCTTCAAAGGGACAAGGGCAGAGACCTGTACGATCTGGCCCATGGGCTCGACGTCTTCGGCGGTCTCGATTGCGCCCATATCGTCAGTCTTTTTGCCCGATACCTGACCGACGGCGACGTGCAGATCTCACGTGCGCTGGCCGAAGAACGGATGCTCGCGAAGCTCGCGAAAGGCAACCCTTTGATGGATCTGCGACCGTTATTGTCTGCCGACTCGGCCGGATGCATGAACGATGATGCGACCGGTCACGCCGTCAGGGCCATCTTCGACAGACTCATCTGTCAGATCCCGGGCGACCCCTGGGCGAAGACACCCGAGGCAAAAGAGAGATTGGGGATTGAGTGGTGAGCGACGATACCCTCCACCGAGCCGTCAAAGGTGCGTCCGCCGCGCCGCACTCCGGACCGTGGTGGTGGACATGAACCTGATGGAGGAACAATGCGTGGAGGATCTCGCCGCCCCCCTATACAACTTCCTGCCCGGGAGCGGGAACTCTCGCACCGCATTCCCACTGGCCGCCGCTACGGTGCAGTCGGCAGACTTTTGGGTTGTGGGGAGCAAACGTCCCGCGATCGTCCACCTCCTTTCGGCGATGCTCGACCGCCGACGGCATAAGGTCGGCCCCCTCGTTCTGGCGATTGTCCGGCGGTCCATGACCTGGCGGCGGGGGAGGGGCGAGCCGCTGAAGCGGGACGAGATCGAACGCCTGAACGAGGTCCTCCTCCGCCGGCCCATCAAAGTACCGGAGTTGAATGAGCAAGACTTCCTAGGCACTCTACACCGTCCGGACACGACGCGGGACGATCCCGCGTCGCCGGGCGCCTTCCAACCAACCGACGAAGTTGCAAAAGAGCTTTCGCGGAAACTCATCGGTCTCTTTGACCATCCGCCGCAGCGGAGGGGCTACGAATACGAGCGGTTTCTCACGGTGATCTTCAACGCGTACGGCTGTTGACGAAGGACGCCGGTCATGTTCCGTCCGGACAAGGGTCTTTCATTCGAATTGTCACGTCCCGCCCGTCGCCGAACACTCTGGGCACCTGGACGTTCCAACGCTGGACGCCGGTGCTTCCGGTCAATCGGGCAGACGCTCCAGACCCTGCCGGCGACGTGTCCCCTGCCAGCATGTCCGTGACAGGATCGCCCGCACCTGGTTCGCAGGAACTCTTCGCGCGTAACAGAGATCTTGTTAGGAAATAATGACTTCAGTACTCGAAATGCCTCCAAATTTCATCGTCGACCGAATTTCTTTGTCAAGTTCTTCTTCTTTGTCTTCAAAACTCGACGTGAACGCGACTGGGCCAATTTTCTTGCCCCAAAATACATCATCAGATCGAATAGGATCATCCGCCATCGGACTTTCAATTGCCTGAAAGACACACTCCCTATCAACCAAGTGCTTAACAAGCACTTTCGTGAAACTACGCCCGCGTACGCTGATTGGATACGGAAAATCAATTGCGTGCTCGCGTATTGCAGGGGCGACACCACCACCAGAAAGGTTCTCCAGTTCGCGCCGTGCGGCTTCACGCCTTTCCACGAGAAAAGATCTCCTGCTCTCTTTGAAGCTCTTTGAGACATGCATTTGGTCAGGAAATTCAATGAATCCATCTGGAGAGGCGAAGTTCCCGGCGCTCGCCGGCAATCCTAACAGAACGAATGAACGAGCCGCAAGAGAACGAACAAAGGGATCAAAGGCGAATTCCATGCTCTGCTCATCCAGACTGAGGATCGGCTCTCCTACTGGATCTACGACTTTCAGGTGAGATTTCTCAGTGCCGCCATCGGCACCCAGGAAAACTCCACATGCTAGCCTCTCGCCGGCCGAGGAGGCAGGAAACAATATGGTCTTCTTTTGTGTCACACCCCCAGTCTCATTGCCGTTTCGGTCGAGCGAAAACAATTGTCGATCCCTGTATTTCGTCGAGGACTGTGTTCCCTTGCACTCAACGACGTGATACCGGCCATTTCTATCCGTCAAAATGTAGTCCGGAGCCTTCCTCGGTCCCTGCTTGTTTGTCTTCTCTGCCACTGTCGCCCGAAAGCGACGGGCCAAGCTTTCGGCGAAATAGAACCCGTCGCAAAAGTACTCCAACCCCAACTTTGTTTGAGCCAATACACTGAAATCCCAACACCAAAGTCGTCACTGAGAATGGTCTTCTGGTGTGGGTCCAGTCCGGAAAATGCCCTAGTGATGGAAAGATGTGATTCATCGCAATTTACGGCCTTCAGGTATCTGATCCAAGCCCAGTGTTCGGACAATGATACGCCGGACGCGTAAATGGGGGTAGTCAATTGACCCAGCAGCAGTAGCATTTCAGGAAAATTTATATTGTCTTGGACCGTTCCACGACTCGCCCTTTGGAACTGTATAGGCATTCCACTAGAATGAGTCAGCCAAGTTTTTCCGTCTACATCAACATCAATCTCGAAACTCCACATTTTCTAAGTTCCTCGGCCCAAGATGATGGACAGCCAGAGACTTCCTGCATTGCTTGTGCCGATCTGTCAAGTAGCTGCCACAGCAAGTGGTCAGTGCATCGATTGGTCGGCGCACTTTGCATAGTTTCAGACATACGAAGTTCGCAATGGCATTCTCCATGGCTGCCGTGATTGTTCGCAACCCGCTCTTGGCCGTGTCCGAGCCGCATCGTCGGGCAGTCGTTCAAGGGACGCTCCCTTTCCTTCCGAGAGATCATGGAACTCCACGCCGGCGCAGCTACGTCCCCTCCTCGCGGAAATCCATTGCCTCCGTCCCATCCAGCAGTTGCCCGAGCACGGCTTCCCGCTCATTTGGGATGGCGTCGGCGGCAGGCACGGTTCCGCGCTCCAGCGTCGCTGCCATGGCCATTGCAAGGTTCTGCCAGTCCGTGCCGCGTCGCGACGACGGCGCGGTCCACGCGCCGCTCGATCCCGGCGGGCGGCCGCTCCATGCGCTCTAGGCGGCTCATCCCTCCGATAACGAGGGCATCGTATGCGTCCCTTTGCGCCTGCTCCGCGTAGCCCGGACTCCCCTCGAACCGGGCCTTGAACTCAAGGTTCCCATCCTCGTCGATCTTGCGGGCCGCAGCGATCCACAAGTCGGTCTCGGCCCGCTTCCGCGCGATCTTGCGTTCAAGCCTGTCGACCTAGGTCTCCGGCACGTCGCATGCCTGCGCCGACATCTGCAGGATCTGCTCTATGTTCATCGGTAGCGTGACGCCGTGCATGGGAGCCGCAGCGTCAATCCGCTCGGAGACCGCGCAGGAGAGGACGACCACATCGTCGGCAAAGCGCCGATCAGAGCCCGGGGCAAGTTTCTCCGGCGGATGGCAGACCCCGTTTGACGTGATTCCGCCGTTGCCGTGGCGGTATGCGGTGCGACCAAGCAGGATACCTTCGGCGGGGAGGACCGCCGCTTCCGAACCCAGTGCCGCCATCCCTCCGAGATAGCGGACAAATTCAGGGAGGTCGCCGCGGTCTGCCAGTTCCAGCGCGACAATGTAGCCGTCCTTCCCCGCCGCCGATATCACGGGGACGAACTCGCCTGACCTGGCATAGACGTAGGCGATCAGCAGCCGGGACATGCGGCCGTTGCCATCCTGGAAAGGATGGATGCGCACGAACTCATGTTTGTAGTCAGGCCTCTTCCGTCTTCGGAACGCGATCCGATCCGGCATGTTCCTCGTGGAACTTCAGGAAGTGCTCCACCTCGGTCTCGACCTGCTCGGGCGGAAAGTGTTCGTGGACATGTCCGCCGGCCCGGCGGAGATTGTTCGGCTTGATCTTCCAACGGCGCTTGCGCAGCGGCACCTCGACCCTGTTGCCGAACGAGTCGATGCCAGTCGCAATGTCTTGGTGCCACGCAAGCAGCGCGTGCCACTCCTTGATCGCAGATGTCGTCAGCGGCGCTCGTCCCTAACATGGGGGCAAGCACCATGTCGAGAGCTGCCTCCTAGTCCTGCAAGAGGCTTCAGAGGGTGTCGTCACCAATGCTGCCGACGGAATGCACGCCGCGCACGTTCCCGAAACCCTCGGCGATCAGGGTTTCCGCGACTCCGTGGCGCAACAGGTACAGGCCACCGATCTGGCCGGTCTCGATGGCGAAGACCCGCCTTGGGCACCAGAGCAACACACCCATGGAAGACCGGTCGATCCCCGGGTCATCGAGTTTCCTCCTGACCTCGCGCTTGCGGCCCGCAGACTGACGGCCGGCGTTGTGCGAAAGGCCGCGATATTCCGGCGCCAGGTCGCGTACCCGCCACCAGACCGCTCCGACGGGCCATTCCCCATCGTCCGTCTTCCGTATTGCGAGCGGCAGGCCCCGTCGGATCCGCCTCCACGCGAATCCGCTGATGAGCCCATTGACCTCGCGCTTCGGGATGTCGCTTTCCCAAGCTGACGTGACCAGGACCGCCTCGAAGTCCTGCCGCAGGGCGGGGCGATGCGCGCGGGCCGTGGCGCCGGCGCACACGGACATGGTGCAGGTCAGAGCGGGCATGTCGCCGGCAAGACCGAATTCAGACACCGCGTCGACGACTTCCCCAGACGAATCGCGGATCACGTTCGGCGTCGCCGTCAAAGCAGGGTCTGCGCCCCGGCCACGATGCAATCGGCCAAATGACGGCGGTGCCTGACCGTACGGCCGCAAGGGAAGCGAAGCACTCGACGAACCCAAGAAAGTGGCCTCTTTCGGCGACATTCAGGCCAACGCAGCAGACAGCATGACTGCCTTGTCGCCGCCGGATGCTCAGGTGAAACTCTCCAATCTGGTGCCGGTTTGCCCCTCTTCCACCTTCAGGCTGCACCGAAGACCGTCCGGCCCGCCTCCACAACGTCGTTAGATTCCGGACGTCCCGGCCCGGATTCCGTGCCGGGAACGATTCCGCACTGGCACGTCATCCTTTTCCCGCAGGGCAGTCCCTGACGAACACCTCGACGGACCTGGCCCCGTGCCACTCCTTCACGGCTTTTGCCAACAGCCATTCCGTGTTCTGCGGCCCGACGAGCTTCTCGAAAGCCAGGAACAGTTCGTCGAACCTCCCGTCGGCGACCATCTCCGTCACCTTTGCGTCGCGGACGAACGCGACCTGGTCGCCGAGCTTCTCGATCGCCTTCCCCTGGAAGAGTTGCTCGAGCGTGTTCGTCATGATCTCGACGTCGCCCACCATCCATCTCTGCCGATTCGGTCTCAACACCAGCGGCTGCGGCTCCCCCATGTGCAATGCACATGAATTGCTCTTGTGCATGACCGCAACCTCCTGTAATCTATGACTGATCGAGAGGCGAGGGGGACTTTGGGCAACGGTGCCGCTACGCAGCGCTCTGGTCTTCTAAGTGTCAAACCTCACTGCCATTAACATGCAGCACTTCTCGAAATGGCGCACGACACGGGAACAGGAAGACAGATGCATTCCTGAAACAGGCACGACCGAACCTGCCAGGCAGACGAAGGGGTTCACTCATCGTCTGACTTCAAGAGCGAAACGATTTCGGATGCAAGTGCCCGGGCACGGCTGGCCTGTATGTTAGCTACCGCCGAAGCCCGGTCAGCCATTGCAGCCAAGCCGTCAGAAAGCACCGCTGCTGCCAGTTCATTCGAATCCGTAACCTTCCGCACTCCGGATCCAGCAGCAAGCGCCGCATAGTCGTCGGTGAAATTAGCTACATGCGGGCCGTGCAGAACCGCGCATCCCAGCCGGACTGGCTCCCAAGGGTTGTGGCCCTGTACGCTTTCGGAAAACGTCCCGCCAACCAATGCAACATCAGCGACTCGGTACCAAAGCCCCAGTTCGCCCATTGTGTCCGCGACATAGACTGCCGCATCAGGTGCGGGAAACGCACAGTCCGTTCTCCGGACTGTCTGGAAACCCGCCGCGCGCGCTGCCACTTCCACATCCTTTCCACGGCCGGGCTGTCTCGGTGCGATGATGGTTAAAGCGTCAGGCCGCTTTGCAAGAATTGCCTCATGAGCAGCAAATGCTGCCGCTTCATCCTCGGAGTGAGTTGAAGCCGCAACCCAGACCGGCCGTCCCGCCAGTGATCCCTGGAAGGCGTCAATTGCCGCCGCGTCATGGGAAAGGGGAGGAGCCAAGGGCTTAAGCGATCCGGTTACCTGCACCGGCGCCGGAGCTCCAAGCGCTTCAATGTGTCTTGCCGAAACTATGTCCTGTGCAGAAATCATATCAATGTTTCCATACAGAGAATTCCATAGAGGGCGCGTCAATCGCCGCCGCCTGAAGGCCGAGGAATTCATCCTGACATTGACAAATGCTTGGGGAATGCCCCTACGCGTGACCTCAGCGACGAGACCAGGCCAGAGATCCTGTTCCGCCCATATTGCCAGATCGGGCTTCCAGTGATCGAGAAACCGTCGGCGGGGTCGGGGGAAATCAAGAGGCAGGAACTGGTGAACGCTTCGTTCCGGCATATGCTGGGTGATCGCAACGGATGATGCCTTCGAAATCGAGGTCAACAGAAAAACCGCTTTCGGCGCATGGGAGGACAGTTCGGCGACTAAACCTCTGAGAGCCAGCAACTCACCCACGCTGACCGCATGCATCCAGATCAAATGACCCGGAGGCCGCTGCAAGTCTGTCATTCCCAACTTTTCCTGCCAGCGTTCTGGATCTTCCTTGCCGTGGGCTAGACGACGCCGAAGGATCGGACGCGCCAGGGGCGACAGTGCGGAAGTGATCGCGGAATAGGCGACAATCGGCCAGGTAAGTGAAGGTTTATGCTGCAAGGTCCGGGCACTCAGGAAGGGGTGAGATCTGGAAGAGCTGTCTTTGTAGATGGTCCGGAGCAGCTGGAGCTGTCAACCAACTCCCGCACGCCCAAGGCGGCCACATCCTCGACACAGTCCAGAGGAATCGCTCACAATCCTTGCCGAGAATCTGCCACTCGGCAAACGCCGCGTCGCTGTGCGTCCAGGCGGCATTCCGCCCAACGCGTTCGATGCGCAACTGACATGCTCCAAGCCATTTCCCTTATTCACCTTCCGTATTGGCGTCGGCCCGCTGTGACAATTCTGCCACCGCCGACGCGGATTCCGCGCTCGGTTCGCCGTTTCGGGTGCGTGGCGGAAAGCACAGCATTCTGTGACACCTTAGCAAACGGATCAAACCTTTCGCTATGGACGTGACGTGTGGGGTTCAAATTTCCTGATGACGTGAACTGCTGCCCGCTCCGCGGGAAACCGAGTGTTGAATTTCGGAGTGGTGGTGGGGTTAGCAACTCGATCTGACCGAATCAGTAGCGCACCTATCTGAGTGTCAGGGCGATCACGTCACGTCTCCGAAAGATCGACCGGCCGACCAGTTCTAATGCTTTCGTCAGCAGCAAGGCAGACATGCAGGGATTGCACGGCATCGCTCATATGGCGAGTCAGATCTAAGTCCTGCATTATGGCGTGCAGAACATAGACCTGTTCGGCGTCACAAAGCTGCTGATGGCCGGGTTCCCCTTCCAATTCGACCAAGGTGTCACCGTCAGGTCGATGGACCACAATGCCACCCACCTTCGTGTGTCCACCTACATCGTCCGAATTCCCCTTGTTGCCTTCTGTGATCGACACGGCACCGTTGGGTGATACGATATCCTTAACGAAATACGCGGTTTCAGACATCATCGGACCCCATCCTGCCTCATACCAACCCACTGAACCGTCAGCAAAGAAGACCTGAAACTGGCCGTAGTTGTACATCTCAGGAGCGATCTCGTCCGAAAGGCGCAGGCCCATTCCGTTGACGCGGACGGGCAACGCATCGGTGATCTGGCACATCACATCGACATAGTGCACACCGCAGTCAACGATCGGTGAAGTTGTTTGCATCAGTGCTTTGTGCGTTTCCCAGGTCGGGCCGGTCGACTGCTGATTGAGATTCAGCCGAAAGACGTAGGGACCGCCCAAGGCGCGCGCCTCAGAAATCAACCGCATCCATGAAGGGTGATGGCGCAGAATGTATCCGACGACCAGCTTGCGGTTGGTTGATACCGCCTTTGCCACGACGCGTCGGGCATCCTCAACCGTAGTAGCCAATGGCTTTTCGACAAAGACATGTGCTCCCGAATCCATCGCCGCACATGCATAGTCTGCGTGGTTTTCGGAATAGGTGGCGATCACAGCCAGATCGGGTTTGGTGTCAGTCAGAGCGGTACCGAAATCAGTATAGACCGGATAAGCCTGCAAATCGGGATGAAACACCCTTCCGGACCGGTTCACGAGCCCAACGATTCTGGCCTCTCTATGGGTATGATGCGCCAATGCATGGCTTAGCCCCATATTTCCAAGACCTGCTACAAGAACCCGGATCATTCTACGCCTCCGGCATGATGTGCGGACCAACTGCAGCGAAAACTCTATATTGGCGCATGACCGACAGGATTGCCACGTCAAGCGTCGACAGAACTGATCCCAGTGGCCGACGGACTGACTGGTAGAGAACAACTATTGCCAGTTCAAAGCAAAAATTCCCTTCGTTCCCCGCTCTTTCAACCGGATTCCGCCCCTAAACGGCGGAATCCCATTGAGTCCGAGCGTAACGCGCCGCAATGGCTTCCACCCATCCAATCTTCCCGGTTGTGATCCGTATATCCATCCGCCCGCCATCAACTGGCGGTTCTCACAGCACAGCCGACGCCGAATTCTGATCCAACCCCCCATTCTGTCATCATCCTGGACTCCGGAGTCATCCTATCGCGAGCCGAGAAGGCTGCGCTCCAACGCTCGTCAGCACTCCGCTGAGATTCGAAGTATCGGTAGCCCAGTAATCCGCCTCTCAACCGGAATTCACGCAGTCCGCCTGGATTCTGCACTCTGGTCGAACTGAGGTCGCGCTGTTCGAATGGCTACCTGTCCCGTCGTGTGCATCTGGCATCTTTCCGCATTCATTGGGTTGCATCGGTCCTTCGGCATCGAAGGCTCTTCTCCGATCCTTATCGGGGCTGTTGTCGCTGCCTAGCGGATTCTCAGCGCCATGCGTTAAACTGCTCCGCATGCTCTACCCAAGCAAGCGCACTTCAGACAGATTAGGAGTAACTAAAAATGCTGCCTGTGGCGACCATCGCCCGTATGCATAAGCATGGGTCTGGGTCTTTTTTTGGCGAAAGGCTTCGTAGAGGTATCCAAATGGTTGAGTCCTTCCCATACCTCATTGCAATTGACGGTGGCGGATCGCGCTGCAGGTTTGCCATAGCGACACCCGCTGGACGACTGAACGCCGAATTTGGCACAGCCAATGTCTTCACCGATCGTGCTGCCGCGATACGCACCTTGAATACAGGACTGGACGCCTTGATGGACAAAGCGAGGCTGCCGCGGGCCGCGCTGGCGGACATTCCGGTCTACGCCGGACTTGCCGGTGTCATTGATGAAGAAGCCGCTCATGAGGTGGCGCAACGGCTCCCACCGCGTATCATCCAGATCGAAGATGATCGCAGATCAGCCGTTGTAGGGGCACTAGGCCCGAAAAACGGATGCATGATTGGCATAGGTACCGGTTCGTTTCTGGCCCGGCAGGCCGAAGACGGGATTCGGTTTATCGGCGGATATGGGCCGTTGATTGGTGACGAGGCATCGGGCAAATGGCTGGGCGCTCAGCTGCTGCGACGTGTATTGCTAACAGAAGACGGAATTTTGCCCCCTACCCCGTTGACACAGGAAATCAGCAGCCGGTTCGGCAATGATCCAATGCAGATTGTGGCGTTTTCAGGCGTCTCCGGCCCGGCGGAATTCGCAGAATTCGCCCCCCGGATCACGGCCGCAGCTGAAAAAGGTGACAGAATTGCGCTGGAACTGATGCGGGACGGCGCAGACTACATCTCCAAAGGGTTACGAGCACTTGGCTTCGCGGAGGGCGAGCCGATTTGCGCTGTAGGTGGCGTTGCGCCCCATTACGCAGGCTATTTGCCACTGAAAATGCAGCAGGCGCTAACCGAGCCGAAAGGAACGGCGATCGACGGAGCCTTGCAATTGGCGCAGAAGCTTGCTGAGCGCGAGCGGAAGATCCACATGTCGTCCGAAAGTCATGCATGTCCAGATGACGGGACATTGAATACACCCGCTCCCTCTACCTTGGCGAAGCCTTTGACTTCGTCGCAGACCTGAGTTCCAGCCAGCAGCTAGGACAGAACATGCAGCAGCAGATCACCCGGATGCGCCGGGAAATCGAAGAGATACCTGAATCCCTGGAACGGCTGTTGATCCAAGGTGGAAAGGACATCGCAACTGCCGCCGCAGCGGCGCGTGAACTGAACCCGGCTTTCATCGTAACTGCGGCAAGGGGGTCGTCCGACCATGTATGCACATATCTACAGTACGCATCCGAATTGGTGTTGGGCATACCGGCTGCGTCGATAGGCCCTTCGATCGCATCGGTTTATGATTCAGTGTTGAAACTGCAGCAAGGACTGCTCCTCTGCGTTTCCCAATCCGGAAAGAGCCCGGACATACTCGCCACTGCCCGCAATGCAGAACGGGATGGCGCACTGACCGTTGCGTTGACGAATGACCCCAGATCGCCTTTAGCGGCAGCCAGTGCGCATCCGATATACATTCATGCCGGCGCTGAGCTCAGCGTAGCGGCAACCAAGACCTTTGTGACATCGGCAGCTGCCGGTCTCTGGCTGCTCGCGGAATGGAGCGGAAACGAGCCTCTTCTGGCCGCGCTTCGAACCCTTCCGGAACGGATGGATAAGGCGACCCGCATCGACTGGCCCGAGGTCCAGGAAGCCATCGGGGAGCATTCGTCGCTGTTCACTCTAGGTCGCGGCCAGTCATTGGCGGTATCGCACGAGGCTGCATTGAAGCTAAAGGAAACCTGTCAACTGCATGCGGAAAGCTACTCATCCGCTGAAGTTCCGCACGGACCGGTTTCGATTGTGGAAGACGGGTTTCCGGTTTTGGGTTTTGCCGCCGCCGACGCGGCGGAAACTGCACTGGCCACGGTCGCGGATGCCATCAGATCCAAAGGTGCGCATGTGTTCGCGACCACGAACAAGGTTAGGTGGGCTGTTTGCATAGATCACGTGCGCACGCGGCATGCCCTAACCGACCCGCTGAGCCTGATCGTGTCCTTCTATTCCATGGTCGAGGCATTTGCGGTCTCACGAGGCGTTGATCCCGACACGCCACGGCATCTGAACAAAGTGACGGAAACGGAATGACCGACACACTTCAGGCAATTGTCGGGGCAGACATTCTGACACCGGAAGGTGTCGTGCAGAGCCATGCCCTGCTTCATCGAGGAGGTGTGATCCAAGCCGTTCAGCGGGATTCGGAATTGGCGAAGGACGCTAGAGTCGTGCAGGTCGAGGGTGGTCTGCTCGCGCCAGGTCTTGTCGACCTTCAGGTCAACGGCGGTGGCGGATTGATGTTCAACAATGCGCCTGAGGTCGCGACTCTGCGCCACATGGCGGAGACACACGCCCGGATCGGTTCGACCTCGATCCTTCCAACGCTGATTACAGATACTGCCGAAATCACGAAACGCGCAGTTTCGGCGGTTGCCGCGGCAATCAAGGAAGGTGTGCCCGGTATCGTCGGTCTGCATCTTGAAGGACCGCACCTGTCCACGGTTCGAAAAGGAGCACACGATCCGGACCTGATCCGGCCGATGGAACAGGCAGATCTGGAATTGCTGCTGGAGACCGCGGTCAGACTGCCGGTGCTGAAAGTCACCGTAGCGCCGGAAAGCGTTTCAGACACACAGATCCGATCGATGGCAGATTCGGGGATACTTGTATCCTTGGGCCACACGAACGCGAGTTACGACGAATGCCGTGCGGCGGCGGATTCTGGCGCGCGCTGTGTGACGCATCTGTTCAATGCACAGAGCCAGATGGGCAGCCGCGAGCCTGGAACGGTCGGGGCGACGCTTGCGTTGGGAGAGCTTTCGGCGGGCTTGATCGCAGATGCCATCCATGTCCATCCGGCTTCCATGCGAAACGCCATCCACGCAAAGGCAGGACCGGGGCATGTGTTTCTGGTCAGCGATGCAATGGCGACAGTGGGGTCGGATATCGCTGGCTTCCGGCTGAATGGGCGGGAGATTCACCGAAACGGCAACCGGCTTGCCCTGGCTGATGGCACCTTGGCGGGGGCCCATCTTGAATTGCTGGATGCCGTTCAGAATGTCTCGCGGCTGGGGGACGTGTCATTTGAATCTGCCTTGGAAATGGCCAGCCGCATTCCAGCCGATCTGATCCGGCAGAATCGTCTTGGGCGGCTTTCCGCCGGAGCCCGCGCTGACATTCTGCACATCGGAGGTGCCGGAACCCTGCGGCAGGTTTGGCAGAATGGCAGCCCTGTCGTTCTTTGACTGGATTGGTGATCCGCTTGGGATTGGCCGCGAACGAAAATGCCGGATGCGGGACGTGCCCGGTCTGGCTGCTCAAATGCCGCATCAAGCCTTCACGTACCATACTGAGATTCAGCCCAAGCGTGTGACATTAAGAACGCCTGATGGTCAGCCACTCCAAATTTTCGCACTGCATCGTGCAAGTGCGACCGATTCTGGCACGATGTTATCTGAATTCCTGAAACAAAGCCTGAGCAACGCCCCGGCGGCACGGGCACAGCGGAGCGTCCACTATCCCGGAGACGAAAGACATGGTCATTCCATCCGGTCTCCACTGCAAAACCTTGGGTTCCATCAAGCACGGTATACTTTATATGTGACAATGAGTGAAAGTCAGAAGGGGAGGAAAATTGCAATGACTGGACGTTACGATCAGGCTGAGATGCTTGCAGCTCTTTGGACGCTGGGCGCCAACGGCAAGTTGATGCCGACATCCCATGGCATCCTCGACCGGGCCCTCCACGCCATGGCACCTAAACTGCCACAACCGCTTTCCACCCTGAAGTTCAGCGTGACAGGAGTGGGGCTCAGATGTTTCGAACTTCCCGACATCCTGCTTGCGGCACAGGAAGCGATGCTGACCAGCGAACCCAACCCAACTTATCTCTCTACACTAGTTAACTTGAGCAAGGATGAAGCGGACGTGATCGCGATCAGACACGGTCTAAGTCTCAATGAAGCTAGGAGCATTGGAAAGAGTCTCTTCGACCACGCCTCCAAGATCAAAGACGAAGGGCACCGAGACAGAGCGTTTGCCTGACTCGCGGGATCCTCATGTCGAATTCTCTGCAAGTAAGGCTTAGGAAGGACGCGCCAATCCTTTCCAGGAAAATTGACAGTCTATGCAACTGTTGGCTGAAGACATCTTCCGAGCGAATTTCCGCCAACGAGCCAAGACCAAAACAGATAAACGACGTCGTCTGGGGGACGGTCGAGCTGTTTCCGTGGGAAGTTGCCGTCTTGGATAGCGGCTTGATGCAGAGGATGCGCGGAGTGCGCCAGCTGGGATTGGCCAACCTAGTCTTTCCCGGAGCGTCTCACGACAGACTTGAGCATTCGATAGGTGTTGTTGGAGCTACCGAGACAATGGTAGACGCACTCAATCGCCAAGTCGATCGTTGGAATAGCGGAAAAGAAAGGGACGCGGCACCCTTGGAACGGATCGACATGGTTGATCGGTGTCGCTTGCGGCTTGCTGCAATTTTCCATGACTTAGGCCATGGCCCGTACAGTCATGCAATTGAACCGGTATTGGAGGTTGCTTCACCTTTAGGGGAAGCAACCGAAACCACCACGAGCAGCTGGCGCACCGATATAGGCACAGTGCGTCAGCTGTTGTCAGACGAATATCGCTTGAACGCCGTTCCGGCCGTTTCAGAAATTCTGTCCGTGATGACTGTCATGTCGGAACCGGTCAAGGAACTGCTGGGCAACGACAAGCTGAACATTCCGAGGCGGAACGGCATTGAATCACTTCAGGAGCAACTGACAGCTTGTATCATCGGTGCCATTGAGGGTCCGGGCGCAGACCACCTCTCCACAGTGATTTGCGGCCAACTGGACGCAGACCGAATGGATTACCTTGCGAGGGACGCTCACCATTCAGGACTGAAGATCGGATTCGATACTGACCGGCTCCTGTCCCGGCTTGAATTACTCCAAGTTAGGGACGACAATACCCCTAACTCAGACGACGATCTACGTCAGCGAATTGCCGACAGGAAACCTGATCATGTTCCTCAGATCGGCATTGCATCTTCGGGATTTGGGTCGTTTGAGCAAATGCTCATTGGGCGTACCTTCCTCTATGACCGTTTATATCACCACCACAAAGTAAGGGCCGCGGAGGCTATGGCCCAGCGGATGCTACTGGTGGCGGAAAGGGACCGTGAGCGTCGTCTTGATCTTGAAGAGATATTCATTCCGGTCGGCGATGAAACACTCCTGAACATAATTTCTCAAGAAGTGTCACATCCAAAATTTGAAACCGAATCACAATCCGCAGCTATCCTCGCGCGTGGCATTCTGGAACGCAATCTCCTGCACCGGGCGTTTGCGTTCAGATCTAGATTTATTGCTGCACCGGAAGGAATCGATAAGAAAAACGCTGAACAGACATGCAATGAGAAGTGGCGGCGCATTCTGAGATCCCTTGATTCTCTGTCAAAGCGGTATGAATTCGGTCGTTGCATCCATAAGTTCGCGAACAAAGTGACTAATGCATTGCTCGCATCGTCATCCACCGACTTGGACAGAGGAGAAATTAACGCACTTGCAGAGGCGCTCAAACGTATCTGCCCCGAACAAATCATCGTGGATATCCCAAGCCGCAAAGCGGATGCCATTCGGATTCTCGCCTGATACCCTGATGGATCGCTCAAGGTTCCCGAGTTTTCCTTCAACCCAGTCAAATGGGCGGATGCATATGATTTGCAGAAAAGAACTGGCTATGTCTTTGCGCCTAGGGATGTTCTGCCCATCATAGCTTTCTCGGCAAAGGTATTGTTTCTCGTCAAGTTTGGAGCCGCCATGAACGGCGATGCAAATGGCTATATCAAGGCAGGAAACTCGGACATAAGCAGCTGGCTGAACTGTATCTTTGAAGCGAATTTGATCGATGAAGAAGTTGCTAATTTGCTTCGATCAAACCGGGGGTCTTTGCTTAGTATCGAAATCAGAGACCTGAAAATTCCAAAAAAATGGGCGACCGAACGGCCCGAACTCGCTGCCACATTGACGAACGATCTTCGAAATGGGCTGAAAGGCGGGTTGGTTTACAAAGACCTGAAATCTTTCCGGAAGGTCATGCAGGCGATGTTTGGGTTTGTAGATAAATGGTACGAAGGCAATTTGATCGTGAGTGGCGTAGAAAACGAAGCTAAGCTCCAAGATCTTCTCTGTAGTCATTTCCGTTCAAGAAAAATAAGGGTAACCGAAGGATCTTCAGTTGGTGGGGGAAGATTGGATCTGTACGTCGACAATAGCATTGTGGTCGAATTAAAATTCGTAGGATCCAAGACTGCGGAGCCAACTTCCGCAGCACCTTACGCCGGTGCCCAGGGTCGGCGATACGCAATTGCCCTCCAGTCTCAGATCGTGCTTTCTGTGACTGCGGTCCGCATCGCGAAAGGAGGGAATCCGCCTCAAAGATGCGATATGATTGAAATCCGCAGATCAGCTACGCACGATGGTAACAGAACGGAGATTCGCTTCACGTTGCCATTTGGGGCAGATCTACCGTCCAGACAAACGCCCGAAAAGTGACCCATTTTTTGCTGGGCGGGTGACGAAGGTGCGATGACATTTGATCGAATGGCCCGGACCTGCTGAGGAGCTCGTCGCGGACAGGCAGCGCCCCTAAAGTCCCAAACGACTGGCCGTTTCCGTCGAGGATGAAACACGCCCGGACGATCCAAATCCTGATCTTCGCCAGAGTCTCAATGTCAGGAAAGCCAACGAGCCAACGGATCACCACTTTTGCTGGAAACAATCGCTACACGGCCAGCGGCCAACTTAGCTGAAAACACTGGTCCGGCGATGATCTTGGTTGCAATTAAACAGCCACCAAACCAAATAAGGGCCAAGATCCCAAGTTATCTGGCAGCAGACTTCAGAGGCAAGGCCAATCCATCGCGGATAGGACGAGAACAGACCTGAGAACCGCACAAAAACTTGATGGTTCTGAATCCGGAATGCGCAAATTGGATGAGAGGCTGACAATGGCGCTGAATGATGTCCTTGAACGAATCCAGGCGGAAGAAGCCCGAATTGGGCGAGAGGTCGGCTCGACCCGGCTTATCGCCGTTTCAAAGCTGCAGCCATTGGACCGGATCAAGGCTGCGCTCGACGCCGGACACAGGCTGTTCGGCGAAAACAGGGTCCAGGAAGCCGCCGGGAAATGGCCAGCGCTAAGGGAACGCTACCCAGATCTTAAGCTGCACCTGATTGGTCCGCTTCAGACCAACAAGGTAAGGCAGGCGATAAAGCTGTTCGACGCGATCGAATCCCTTGACCGACCCAAACTTGCCCACACGCTGGCCAGGTTGCAGGGAGAATTCGGCACCTGCCCCGCACTCTACGTACAGGTAAACACCGGCGAAGAACCGCAGAAGGCCGGCGTAATGCCAATGGATGCAGACGGGTTCATCGCCGAATGCCGGAGACTCGATCTGCCGGTCGTTGGACTAATGTGCATCCCTCCATTTGACGAGGAACCGTCCCTGCATTTCGCGCTTCTTGCCAAAATTGCAGCGCGAAACGGATTGTCGGAGCTGTCAATGGGAATGAGCGGGGACTTCGAAAGAGCGATCGCTCAGGGCGCGACGAGTGTACGGGTGGGGTCGGCCGTATTCGGTGGCCGGGTTCAGTCCTTCTCGGACAATCCATAAGGATTCGTCCGGAAAACCATCGGCGGAACCTTGTTTGACGTCGTCGGCCATCGGCCCGTTCTCTGCACGGATCCGAGTCTGAAGCGCAACTTCCGGCCGAATCCACTTACCGCGAAACCTCGATTCATAGCGGTGGATCGCGTCAGTCTGCGCCTCGCGATCTGAAAGACAGCGCGCGTTCCAGAACTGGCTCAACTGGAAACCGAATCGCGGGACTCACAATTGATCCAGCCATCGCCGATTCGCCGTTTCCCGAAGCTCCAACCCAGTGCGTCAGGAAGTCTGCGTTTCCGTGATAACTGCCGCCTGCTGGACGATCACCTCCGCCTGCCTGATGGAAGCTATGTCCACCAGCCGCCCCTTGTAGACGGTCGCTCCCGAGCCTTCCTTCCTAGCCTGCTCCATCGCGTCGAGGATTTCCCGTGCCTCCGACACCTGATCCTCTGAAGGAGTGAACACCTCATTGGCGAGTGACACCTGCCGGGGATGGATCGCCCACTTGCCAACCATCCCAAGAGTTGCCGAACGGCGCGCCTGGGCAACGAAGCCCTCATCGTCGGAAAAGTCACCGAACGGGCCATCGACCGGCAGCACTCCGTGAGCCCGGCAAGCGGCGACGATGGCAGCCTGTGCCCAATGCCAGGGATCGGACCAATGTTTCTTGCCATCGTGAATCATGTAATAGTTCTCTTGAGTCCCGCCTATTCCGGTCGTCTGCATTCCCATTGACGCCGCGAAGTCAGCCGCTCCCAAGCTCATGGCCTGGAGACGGGGGCTCGAAGATGCGATCTCCTCAACGTGGGCAATGCCAGCGGCACTCTCGATGATGACCTCCAGACTGATGCGCTTCGTCCGGCCGGAAGCTGACTCCGCTGCCGTGACAAGTGCGTCCACTGCATAGACGTCGGCCGCGCGGCCAACTTTGGGAATCATGATCTGGTCAAGCCGTTCGGAAGCCTGCTCCAGAAGATCCACGACATCACGGTACCAATAGGGTGTGTCGAGTCCGTTGATACGAACCGACAGGCACTTCCGTCCCCAATCAATATCGCCGATAGCCTGAACGATATTGCTGCGCGCCTGCGGCTTGTCGTCCGGCGCCACACTGTCCTCAAGGTCAAGATTGATCACATCCGCTGCGCTTGCAGCCATTTTCTCGAAAATCCCCGGCCGGGAACCCGGGCCGAACAGCTGGCAGCGATTTGGTCGGGACGGAGCGGTCGGCTGAACTATGAAGGACATCGGCGATCCTTTGAGAAGGCGGTGACTTGATTTCCGGCGACGTAAATTATTGCCATACCCACTGCAAGGCTGGTGAGTTCCGAACCGCGGGAATTGCAACCCTTCAGTCCACTGGCCGCGAAATTAGATGGCCACAATCCCAATCCATTTGTCAATTCGACGAGTATGTGGGATTGACGGTGACTGGAATCGGCCGAGGAATTGAAGCACGGGTCGAGGCCAGCGATAGGCAATGATCCGTTTCAACCGGTCCTCCATCGCCCGAAAGCTTCAAGTCCGGGAGACGGAGGGATGGAATCCGCCCCAGAGGCTGGTTCCACATCAACCAATGGAGAGGATTCGCAAAATGATAAAGGCACCATACCTGCTGTTTTTGGGTGATGCGCCTGACCAGCTTTCCGCAAAAGTGGCTCAAGGCATCAATGACTGGAGACCGGGACGGGCCGTCGGCCAGTTCCGGATGCCAGGCTGCGGGGCGAACCTCGGACTGCCCGATATGTCGCTCGACGATGCCCGCGAGGCAGGTGCGCAAACGCTTGTCATCGGTGTGGCAAACCGGGGCGGCTTAATAGGCCCTGAATGGAAAAAGGTACTTGTCGAGGCGCTTGAGAAGGGATTCGACCTCGCTTCAGGACTGCACAATCTTCTCCGCGACGAGCCTGATCTGGTCGCCATCGCCAGTTCTTCCGGCCGATCGCTGCACGATGTGCGGGTGCCCAGTGTGCCCTACCCGATCGCCAACGGAAAACCACGTTCGGGAAAACGGTGCCTGACAGTTGGTACGGACTGTTCCGTAGGCAAGATGTACGCCACTCTTGCCATGGAACGCGAATTCAGCAGACGCGGCTTGGCAGCGACCTTCCGTGCCACAGGGCAGACTGGCATCCTTATCGATGGTGACGGTGTGCCGCTGGATGCCGTGGTCGCGGACTTCATGGCAGGATCTGTGGAGTGGCTGACACCGGCCAACGACGATGGTCACTGGGATCTTCTGGAAGGTCAGGGATCGCTGTTCCACATCTCCTATTCAGGCGTGACTATGGCGCTGATCCATGGCGGGCAGCCTGATGCGCTGGTGCTTTGCCATGAACCCACTCGGAAACACATGCGCGGACTGCCCGACTATCGGCTTCCGTCACTCGAAGCCGTTCGAGACCTGGCGCTTCAGTTGGCGCAGGTGGCCAATCCCTCCTGCAAGGTCGCCGGCATAGCCGTGAACACCGCTGCGCTTGACGAGAGCGACGCCGAGGCCTGCCTCTCCGAAATCGAGGCCCGGATGGAACTTCCGACGGTCGATCCCTTCCGCCAAGGTGCAGGGCGGCTGGTCGATGCCCTGATCGCGGACTGACCTGCCCAGCCATCTCTTGAGAACGAGTTTGGCAGTGTTCAACCCTATACAGGCATATGGTCGGCAGATAGGTTCCCAGCATGAAAGTCTCAGTCGCGCGTGACGTGTTTCCGCTGGTCAGGGCGTTTACGATCTCTCGCGGATCCAGAACCGAAGCCCATGTCCTGACCGCTTCTGTCAATGATGGCGGAATAACAGGATGCGGGGAGTGCGTGCCATATGCCCGTTATGGAGAGACACTCGATTCAGTGCAGCGCCAGATCGAGCGCTTTGACGGGATTGACCGTACCGCATTGCAGGAGGCGCTGCCCCCGGGAGCGGCAAGGAACGCGATTGACTGCGCGTTATGGGATCTGGAAGCGAAGCTGCTGGGACGGCGGGTCTGGGAACTGGCAGGATTTTCCGCGCCGGGCCCGGTCGTAACGGCCTATACGATTTCGCTCGACACTCCCCACAATATGGGTTTGGCCGCGGCGGAGAACTCCCATCGGCCGATGCTGAAGATCAAGCTCGGAACACCGGACGACATGCCCAGGCTGGAAGCTGTCCGAAATAACGCGCCGAATACGCGAATCATTGTTGACGCCAACGAGGGCTGGACCGCGGAAATCTACAGCGACCTTGCCCCGCATCTGGTTCGGTTGGGTGTGGAACTGGTGGAGCAGCCACTCCCGGCGCGGGACGACGCAGTACTGGCCGAGATTCCCCGTCCGCTGCCGGTCTGCGCGGACGAGAGCTGTCATGACCGCGCGTCACTGCCAAACCTCAAGGGCAGGTATGACTTCGTGAACATCAAGCTCGACAAGACCGGAGGACTCACCGAGGCGCTTGCCCTTCGCAATGCTGCGCGGGCGGCAGGATACGGTGTCATGGTCGGCTGCATGATGGGATCCAGCCTGGCGATGGCGCCAGCGGTGCTCGTGGCGCAGAACGCCGCCGTCGTTGACCTTGACGGCCCGCTTCTTTTGGCCGAAGACCGCGAGGTACCGCTTGGATATGACGGTTCCGAAGTGCATCCGCCATCTAGGGAACTTTGGGGCTGAGGTGATGTTAGTGGATTCCTGGCGGTATTCAGCCTGAAGACGGAGACGGGAAGCAATGAGCCGGATCGTATATGTGAACGGGGCCTACGTGCCGGAGGAAGAGGCCAACGTATCGGTCTTTGACCGTGGATTTCTTTTCGCCGATGGCGTTTACGAGGTCACAAGCGTTCTGGACGGCAGGCTTGTTGATTTCGACGGGCATGCAGCGCGTCTCGCGAGATCACTGGGCGAACTGGAAATGGAATCCCCGGCCAGCCGTGACGAACTGCTGGAAATCCACCGCGAGATCGTGTCGCGAAACCAGGTCAAGGACGGCCTTGTCTATCTGCAGGTGACGCGCGGAGCAGCGGCAGACAGGGATTTCGCATATCCCGACCCTGAAGAAGTGTCTCCGACCATCGTGGTCTTCACACAGTCCAAACCGGGCCTGGCAGACGCTCCGCAATCAAAGGTCGGGATCAAGGTGATTTCAGTGCCAGATCTTCGCTGGAAGCGTCGGGACATCAAGACCGTTCAGCTGCTCTATCCGTCCATGGGAAAGATGCTGGCCAAGAAAGACGGCTGCGATGATGCATGGATGATTGAGGATGGCCTCGTTACCGAGGGAACGAGCAACAACGCATACATAGTCAAAGACGGCGTGATCGTGACGCGGAACCTCAGCAACGACATACTGCATGGCATCACCCGCGCTGCCGTACTTCGGTTCGCGAAAGAGGCGCAGATGCAGGTTCAGGAGCGCCCTTTTACGATTGAGGAAGCGCAGGCTGCGGACGAGGCCTTCATCACGTCGGCATCGACCTTTGTAATGCCGGTGGTGGAAATTGACGGCCTCGAACTGGGCGGCGGAAAGCCCGGGCCGGTGGCAACGCGGCTGCGGGAGATTTATCTCGACGAAAGCCGAAAAAACACGGTCTGAGAGCCATCTTGCCGCGAATTCGGCAGTGTGACAGGAATGCAGCGAAAGAGATTTGCAGGCGGGAAGCCCTGCGGCCTATCGAGTGCGGAGGCTTGTCCCTGTGATGACGACGGGTCCGTATTCTGTGCCGGAGTGATTGGCCAGCCATAGTGCTCTCTCCGCTCCAATCTGATGGAAATTGACCGGCCCCGTTCGGGTCGGCAGTTCCAGCACCACTTCCCGAATCCGGCTCCATGAAGCGCAGTTGACAGCTGCCAAGGGTCACCCCTCTGTCGCGAACGGTTCCATCCCGCAGCAGCGCTGGCCAGCGAATTCCCGGCATGGCGATGCCGCACCGACTGGGGTCAGTTGGTCAAATCGCGCCCGAAGACTACCCGGACCGATCACGGAATTCACCTCCGCGGTCAATGTCGGCAAGGGCAGGCAGCTGCGGAAGGACGGCCACTACACTGACGACAGGGAAAACCTGCTTGGGCCGTACTGCCGAATCGGACCTGGGACTACGTCTCACAGGGATCCGTCAATCCAATGCTGCAGCGAAGTCTTTGGCGCAGCCCCGGTCCTGTTTGAGACCACCTGGCCGTCCTTGAACATGAACAGGGCGGGAATTCCCCGCACACCCAGCCTTGAGGGAGAGTCCGGGCTGTCATCGACGTTGACCTTCACGATCTTCACGCGCCCGGAATACTCCTCTGAGAGCTCCTCAAGAGCGGGCCCGATCTGCTTGCAGGGGCCGCACCATTCAGCCCAGAAATCCACGACTACTGGAATTTCAGACTGCTCGACCTCGGCATTGAAGGTTTCGTCGGTTACGGCGATGGTGGCCATTTATGCTCTCCCGGGGATTCCTGTCAGATGCCCTAGGTGCGGACATTTCCGCTGCAGGTCAAGAGGCACCGACGCTTTCCAGCGCCTGCATCACCAACTCCCGCGGAAAACGCATCAGCATCGGTTCGCGGGTCCAGAGAATCGCAACGTCGACTTCCCTGTCCGGATAGACCGATTCCAGCGCAGCCAGGTAGGCGCCCATCTGGCGCAGCAGGCCGTCCGGTGTTTCCCCGGCGACCGAAGGCACAACCGCGTTCGTCTTGAAATCCACTGCCAGAACCCGGTCCGGCGAAACCACGACTTTGTCGATCGAACCGGATATGCCTTCCTGCGGAAGGTTCGGCCCCCGCGCCCAGACATCGACCTCAGACAGCACGCCTCCCTCGAACAGGAACGCCAGCTCATCCGTTTCCAGCACCCGCCGTGCCTCTTCAAACACCTCCGCCACTTCATCCGGCACCGCGAAGAACTCGTTTTCCAGCAACTGACCGGACACATCTTCCCAACCATCTCTGGACACATTCGGAAGAGCATCCAAAAGTCTGTGTACCATCGAGCCTCGCCGAAGGAGTATCTCCCTCGATTCCAGCGCATCTTCCCCCTGCAGAGACTTGGCGCCGCCAAGATCGGAAGGCGCAAGCGGTGTACTGGTCGGCTGCGGAGCTACAGCAACACGATTGACCCACGCAGGAACAGCGATGTCCGGACGGTCGGCTTCCAAGGACTCGCATATCGGGCCGGACTCCCATTCTCCATGCGAATACCTAAGGCCTTCATCTCCTGTCGGAGCCTTGAGATTTCTGGCATCGCCCAGATTCTCGATCGCGCCGGCGGCGACCTGGTACCAGCTCTCGCCCTCGTCCCCGACCTCTCCCGATGCGGCGATGATCAGCCAGTTCTCCGCCCGCGTCATCGCAACATAGAGAAGCCGCTGATCCTCTTCAGTCTGCGCCTCCCGCAACCGGTCAAGCGCCTCCACCATCAACTTCGGCTGGTTCAGTTTCGGCAGGCGCCACACCATGCGGTTCGGGCGCAGCGGAATGATCTCATCGCGCAATGGAACCGTACGCCTGGCGGTATCGGGCAGAATCACGATCGGCGCCTCAAGACCTTTCGCACCATGAACGGTCATGACCCGGATCAGATCTCCGGCACTGTCCACCTGCCGCTTGATTTCGATGTCCTCCGTCGCAAACCAGGACAGGAAACCGGTAAGGGTAGGAATCTCCAATTCCTCATAAGCCAGGGACTGGGCGAGCAGTGCGTCGATCCCGTCCTCCGCTTCAGGCCCAAGCCGGGCAAGGAGATTCCTCCGACCGTCATGACGGGTGAGGATTCTCTCGATCAGGTCAAAGGGGCGCATATAGTCGATCAGCCCGCGCAGGTCTTCCAGAACATACAGCGTATCCGGGAACTCGTCCTTTCGACTCGACAGAACTTCCCAGAGCGCCCGGGAACCGCGGTTCGCCGCGAGTCCGTACAGTTCGGACTCGGACCATCCGAACAATGGAGATCTGAGCGCGGCCGCGAGCGACAGGTCGTCAGCTGGCGTGTCAAGAAACGCCATCAGGGCCGTGATGTCCTTGACCGCCAGTTCCGCCCCCAATTCCAGGCGGTCGGCTCCGGCAATCTGCAGGCCATGCGCTTTGCATTCCCGGATGATGGCGTTGAACAAAGTCGCTCGGCGACGCACGAGGATAAGGAAGTCCCCCGCCTTGATGCGCCGTCTGGCGCCGCCTTTTGCAGGAAGTGTCTCCTGTTCGATCATGCGCGTGATCTCGCCCGCGATCTCTCGCGCCAGCACGTTGTCATGATGGTCGTCTGATTTGAGGTCCACTGGGTTGTACCAGTCTGTGTTGTCCGGCCGGGACATCTTCTCCACCGGGGGCCACAGATCCACGCGGCCAGGCATCCTCTCATGGAACGCCTTGTGCCGTGCGCCACCGATGTCGATGGCACTGTCGACAAGCTTCAGGATCGCGTCCGACGACCGGAACGAGTGTTCGAGTTCCATTGAGCGCAGCTTCTGGTTGACGCCGCGCAACCGTTCGGCAAAGTGCCGGCGCATGCGTTCGAATTCTCTGGGGTCAGCGCCTTGGAAGGAATAGATCGACTGTTTTCTGTCTCCCACAACAAAAATCGTGCGCAGGGTGCCGTCACGCGCCCCGAGACCGGTCGTGAATTCCTGTGCGAGCCTCTCGATCACGGTCCACTGTTCCGGGCTGGTATCCTGCGCTTCGTCAACGAGTATGTGGTCGAGGCCACCGTCAAGACGATAGAGAACCCATGACGCCACTGCTTCGTCCGAAAGCAGGGACTTCGTCCTCAGGATCAGGTCATCGAAGTCGAGCCACCCCATCTGCTGCTTGCGCCTGTCGACTGCGGGAAGAAACGCGGCTGCGAATCGATGAAGCGCATGCGACTTCCGGGCGGCCCGAAGGCAGCACAGCCGGTCGCGCACGGCTTCAACCCGCGCCATCAGCTCATCGAGTGAATCTGCGTCCGGTCCAAGTTCCTTTCGGCATCCTTTGGTCGGAACTCTTCCGATCTTCGCGGTAAACGGCTCCTTTGTAGTCGGTTTGCTGATAAAGACATCGATGCAGGCATCCAGGGCTTCCATGTCCGGAGCGGACCAGTCGATCCGGCCAAGACGCTCGGCATACTGCCGGTCGGTCTTCCCGCTACTTGCCCCCATTGCCGAAAGAACTCTTTCAAAGAGAGCCTTTTCGCCACCGCAGAACGTCTCTTCGAGGGCTCTGGCTTCGTCATAGCTGGCCGGCAGGCCGAACCAGTCAAGGATCTCTTCCAGGCTATGAGCCTCACTGAAGGATTCACGCAGTGAAACGACCGCCCGCAGAAGTCCGCCGACCTCGCTTTCCGTGCAGTTCTCGGCCAGAGCATCCACCGCGGCGACCTCCGGTCCGGCGGCCAGGTCATCCAGAACCTCTTCGAAAAGCAACGTGCTGGATCTCTCGTCCATCTCGCGAAAGCCCGGCGTCACGCCTGCTTCCAGCGGGAAACGGCGCAGCAGCGAGGCGCAGAACGAATGGATCGTCTGGATTCGCAGACCGCCGGGGGTCTCGATGGCCCGGGCGAACAGGCGACGGGCAGCGGCAAGCAGCTCGGGATCGCGAACCCCGTCGACTCCAAGTCCTTCAAGATCGGCTGTGAGGTCACTGTCTGGCGTCATCGACCAGGAACCGAGGCGCTTGAACAGCCGGTTCTGCATTTCTGACGCGGCGGCCTTCGTATAGGTCAGGCAAAGGATGTTCTGGGGATTGACGCCGTTGAGCAGAAGCCTGGCAACCCTGTCAGTCAGAACCCGTGTCTTGCCCGAACCGGCATTCGCTGACAGCCATGTCGAGGCATCCGGAGCAGCGGCCTCGTTCTGTCTTTGTGTCGCGTCATCCGTCACCGATCCGCTCACTGGGGTTGTCATGGTTCCCATCAGCCGACGTCCTGATGAACTGGTTCGTCGCTGTCGCTCCATTCCCCAAAGCGGGCCAGATGGTCGAAGTCACCTCCGAACGACACTGATTTCACCGCACGCCGCGACATATAGCCCTGATCGGGAGACTGATATTCTGCCAGGAGGCACTCCAGTTCTTCCAGGGTTTTTTCTGTCTCATCGCCCTGCAGGTCGGTGGACTCGAGTTTGGGGCTGGCGCCAAGACCGATGTAGGCGACCCTGGATACCTTGCCTTTATCAATGTTTTCCACCGCGTCCTTTTCAATCAGGATGGCCGACAGCAGCAGCTGCTTGTCAAAATGCCGCTGCTGGTTTTTGGTTGGCGGCGTCCCGGTCTTGTAATCAAACACCGCCAGGGAACCGTCATCGCGCCGATCGATCCGGTCGATCATCCCGTGCAGAGTGATATCTGTCTTCGGCAGAAGGAATCTTCCCCTGCGTTCCAGAGCAACCGGTTCCGCTTCCGTCTGGCGTTCGATCTCCCCGGCAACGAACCAGTCAGCGATTCTCACCAGTCTGGCGCGCCAGAATCTCCGGGTCGATGGCCATGCGACTTCGGTCGCCATAACGTCGTCCGCGATTTCGAGCAGGCGGGCGCGGCTTTCGGCATGGTTCACTACCGGTCTCTGGCCGACGAACCGCTCAACGATTTGGTGAATGACCGTTCCGCGCATCGGCGCATCCGGGGCGTGGTGCAGAGGATCCAGCATCCTAAGGCCCAGGATCCGCCGCGCATAAATGGCGTACGGATCACGGATCAGCCGTTCCACCTCGGTTATCGAAATCCCTTTCGGACGATGCGTTACCGGCGGCCGAGGCGCGGGGCGGGGCGCGCTTGGGGCTGTTTCATCGGGCTCATCCAGACGCTGCGCCAGCTCAAGCCAGTACCTTCCGCGCATTCGCATGCGCTCCAGGGCCATGTTGCCGTCGTCCGACAGCCCACCCAAGAGATTCGTCAGGCGGTTGAGCCAGCGTGAGGGTACCGTCGGCGCCTCGGAATCCCGAACGGCACGGGAAAGCACCACCTCCGGCGCGGCGATCGCCTGCTGAACGTCGTGCGCAGAAAGACCAACTCTCCGATCCGGCAAAAGCAGGCCTGCCTGCGCACGCAGCTGGCGGTTGAGCCAAGGATCCGGCGGGGAGGCAACAGGCCAAATGCCTTCGTTCATTCCCGCGAGGATCACAAGTTGGGCCCCTTGGACGCGCGACTGCTGAAGCCCCCAGATCATCATTCCACTATGCACACCGGTCAGATCATGCACTGAGTTCCGCCAAAGAACCGAATCAAACAGGGACGCATAGTCCGTCGGCGTCAACATCCCTCCATGCCGCGCTTCACGGCGCAGTTCATCGACCGCGACCCGTACGTTCGCGTTTGCGTGCCCCTCCCAGAGCCTGCCGGAACCCTCCGCTGCAAGACCTGCTGCGAAAGCTTCCGCAATGCGGATGTGATGTTCGACATGTTCCGTCAGGCTGCGCTCACCAATTTCCGAAAGCCCGTCCAGCAGGCGGGCAAGCCACTCCGCCCAATCCCGCCGCGAAAGTCCAGAATCCTCGGCCCACCGAAGCAGATCCCCGGCACCGGGATACGACGGCCCCGAGTGGCGTAGTTTCAGTTCCAGACCGCGTGTATGCCGAAGGTGTACGCCACGGCCGGGGCCAGTGGAACCGGTCAGAGGATGCTTCAACAGGGCGAGCAGAGCGCCTGCGGTCAGAGTCTGGCCAAAGAGACCGGCAATCTGCCGAAGGAAGCGGCCCGGCGTAGTCAACGGCAGCGGCATTCCACCCGAATCGTCGGGCTTGATGCCCCAGCGGTCGAGTGCAGCGGTCACCTGCCGGGTAAGCGTGCGGTCGGGTGTCACCAGTGCCGCCGTCCTGCCGTCCTCGACCGCTTCCCTGAGCAGAAGGGAAATGGCTGACGATTCGGCACGCAGAGACGGAGCTTCGATCAGGGTCAGCGCCGCCGTTGCCTGTTCGATCCCGGTAAGGCCGGCGCCTTCCGAGCACCATTGATCGGTGACCGGCGCCGGCCTCAGCGCCAGGGAAACCAGACGGTTGCGATCCGGCGACGGCGGCTCAAGCGACGGCTCCCAAGACTGGATTTCGTTTGGCTCGCATCCAAGATCCCTGCAAAGGCGGGCAAACCGGTACTGCGGATGGTCCTGGGTCAAAAGCGGGTCATCCAGACGCGCCCATACATGCTGCGGAAGGTCAAAATCCACGCATGGCAGGACAACCGCCCCCTGAGGCAGCCGTGCCACCGACCGCATGAACAGTGCTGTGGCTTCCCTTGATCCCGTGGAGCCAGCGACAAGGACCGGATGCGAAGGAGGATTGGCCGACCACTGGCCCGCAAGCCGTTCTGCCACCAGCCGCTGCCTCGCCAGGGCGCCCGGACCATAGCCCGTTTCGGTCCCGAAATACCGTTCTACAAGAGATACGAACTGAAGGCCGCGCTGCCAGTGACCCGATACATCCGTTACGTCGAGCTCTCTGATCCGTTCCGGCGGAACCCCTTCGCTCTGCATTTCGTCCAGCAGTCCCGCAAGACTGTCAGCAAGCGCGAACATTGCCGAGCGGGGCGCGAGGTCCGGCTGCTGTTCCAGCAGCTTTCCAACCAGCTGGGTCAGTTCCAGCCGGCGGCGCAATGGCGGTTCCGACCGTGGTATGTCCGGAAAGCGCGCGTCACTGGAAAGATCGGTGACCACCCGGATGCGTGGAAGAAACGTTGCGGGCCCGTTCGCGAACAGCGATTTCAGCCGCCGCTGCATCGCGCGGGTGTTCACGAAGACCTCAACCCGGGCGACGGCTTCGGGTGGCTGGCCTTGCAGCCGCCGCCGCAATCCCTCCATCAGCGCCATTGGGAAATCGACGCCTGGAGGAACGCCGAACAGCCGAGGTCGCTTCGCAGGCTCAAACATCAAGCATCCTCTCCGCCAGTTCGACACATTCGGGCCGCCCGACATCGCACCACGCCCCATCGTATTCCAAACCGAACAGCATGCCATCGGCGGCCATCCCGTCCCAAACCGAATTGAGCGAAAACCTTTCGTTCTGAACGTCGTGCAGGCGTGCGGTTTTCATGATCTGCAGACCCGTATACACGAGATCGGATCCGCGGCTAAGGCGCCCGTGGTGGTCCATCGTGAAGTCACCTGCCCCCAGATAACCGGATGCCCTGTCCCGCCGAACCAGAAGCAGCATGGCTTCCATCCGATCCGGTCGCCAGGACTCGAGAAGCGCCGTGACCGGATTGCCGCCTTTCCAGACGGCATCCGTGTTGAGCGTGACGACAGTATCCGCGCGCAGATGAGGCAAGGCGTTGCGGACCCCCCCACCAGTGTCCAGCAGTTCCGGCTCGAATACCGTGGTGACTTCGGTGCCGCAGAGATGCCGTTCCAGCATTTCGGAGAGATAATGGGTATTCGCCACAATTCTCATGATGCCCGCCCCGCGCGCAATATCGATCGCGTGATCGATCAAAAGCCGACCGGCCACAGAGACCAGCGGCTTCGGCCGCGTTTCGGTCAAGGGCAACATTCGGGTTCCAAGACCTGCGGCGAACAGCATCAGCGGTGGATTTGATGGCATCGTCCCTTCAGCTCAAGCAGGTTGGAAGGCGTCGGTTCAGGCAGGTCTTCGGCAACGATCCCAGCGACCTCTGCCAGGGCGGGATGGGACAGGCAGTTCATTACATGCTGCCAGACCCTGGGAATGAAGTCGAGGTAGCGCGGCTTCCCGCTTTCGACCGCCAGGCGGGCGAAGACACCGAGAATGCGTAGATTGCGCTGTGCCCCGACCGCCGCGAAGGCAGCTTCGAGCGCTGTCGGATCACGTCCCGTCGCTTTGGCGAACCGGTGCTTCGCATCGGCGGAAACACCCGGAGAAACATCCCGCCGGGCGTCAAGCAGCATTGAGACCAGATCGTATCCCGGCGGTCCTGCCATTGCGTCCTGGAAATCGAGCAGTCCCACGCGCCGGAGTCCGACACGGTCGGGCATCCAGATCAGGTTTTCGGAATGGAAATCCCTTAACAGAAATGTTGGCTGGCCCATACCTGTTGCTGTCGCCGACAGCGCGGCCTGGAGTCCGGTTCTGAGCCGCTCGAATCCGACGCGCCGGGCTGCGCGGATACCGTCCCGGTACCATTCATAGGCGGGTTCCACCTGCGCCGCCATCAATTCCGGCCCAAGGGCTGGCGCAGATTCAGGGACCGCGAGGCCGTCAAGCTCTACCAGAACATCTGTAGCGGCCTCGTAAAGGGTCGGTTCCATTTCCGGCCGTTCTTCGGCCAGTCGAGAGAACACAAGGTCGCCGAGATCCTCCAGAAGGGCAAAGCCGCCGACCCGATCCGCAGCCAAAGCCGCGGGAACGCTCAGACCCACATCTTCCAGGAAGCGGGCGACGTCCAGAAACCGACCGACGCTCTGTCCGCGTTCCGGAGGCGCATCCATCAGGATTGCGGTGTTTCCAGCGCTTCTAAGGCGGTAATACCTCCGGGCCGATGCGTCACCGGCGAGCGGCGCCATTTCCCACCCTGCGCATACAGTTCCGTCAACAAATGCCTTTGCAAGGCGCAGCCGCTCATCCATCGGGCGACTCAGGAGCAACCTGCAGGAAGCGATGCGTCCATTTGCTGTCTGATGACGTCGCCCGCACGAGTCTCTCTCCCGGAGTGTCGGTCATTTCGAGGTGCAGGTTCAGAGCATCTTTTGGCGCCAGGCTTCCGAGCCTGTCCGGCCATTCCAGCAGACAGACCGCATTGTCGAACGCGCTCTCCAGCCCAAGCTCAGCGACGTCGTCCGCGCCCTGCAGGCGATAAAGGTCAACATGCCAAAGTTCGGTTGTTCCGTCCGAATAGACCTGGACCAAGGTAAAGGTCGGTGAGGGGACTTCCTCAAACCTGCCTGCCTCAGCAAGCCGGGTCTGGATCAGGGCCCGGGCGAAATGGGTCTTTCCTGAACCGAGTCCGCCCTGAAGAAGGATTGCATCGCCAGGACGCAGAACTGGCGCCAGCGCCGCCGCGAGCGCCGCTGTCTCGCTGGCGGAACCAAACCGGAACGATCTGTCAAATTCGCTTCCCATCGCGTCGCACTGGGCAAAGTTCACAATGCCTGCAAATGTCCGCACAGGAAGGTGGAACACCCCTGTTCAGCCGCTGCAGCGATTCTTGGCATCCTCAATCGCGGCGGTGATGCCCAGTAGCGAGAAAGTGTCCTTCGTCGTGGTCCCGCGGCTGGACACGCCAACAACAACCGCCTCGTTTCCACGCTTCAGAGCCTCGACCAGTTTCCTGTCGTCTTCATCCGAGTTTGTCCAGGCCAACTCTCCAACCGTCAATGGCAGGCTGAAGCTCTGGCCGTCGATGTCCACCTTGACGACCTCACCGTCACGGAATGGATAGCCGCTCTCGAACGAAACACCGCCGTTCACGTTTTCATCGGGAATGAAAGAGATGTACAGCAGTATCCTGCCACGGCGGACAGACACGACCCTCCCGTCGCGTGTGTTTACGGTTTCCTTTGGCTGCGCCACGCTCCAGCAGTGCCTCGTCGGGCTGGATTCCTCGAACACGCTCCAATCGGTGTGTACCGCCACGCGGTTTCTCGATTCCCCAAGCGAGTCGGCCTGGGCGATGGCTGAAGTGGCAGTCAAGGCCGTTGCGAGAATGGCCAGCCCGTGAAGTATCGATAAGTGCATCTGTCTCCTGCCTATGCCGTTCAACCTTTCGCCTCATTGCCTGGCCGTTTTGGATCGGCCTATTTCTTCGGGCGCAGACCGCCCGACTCGAGTCGCATCATGGGTCAGATGCGTTCCGGTTGCAAAGCGTCCGCGTCTGCGAATAGCCATGTCGCAAAAAGGATGCAACCGCCAGCCCGTTTCGTCACGCAACTGGAACCAAAGTCCCTCACACTTTCGGTTCAAACTGCAGTTCCTGCCTCTTTTCCGGGGAGAGGACAGGGAGAACATCCGTTTATGATTTCAGCTTCGTTAACGGATTCTTCTGTCTATTTCAGCACAGCCGCCACAGTTCTGCACAACGTGCCAAACGGATTCGGAGCCGTTACTTAAGTGCGGGAATCTGCCGCGCTGGCCGGCGGGCATCATCAGCCAGTCCATGACAGCTGCGAGCGCGGCCCGGCGCCTTTGGCGGCCACGCGGCGGTGAAGGCATTCCATGATTCAGCAATGACGAACCGCCACTGCTACCGCCACAGAAAAACATTCCGCGGCATTCCCGGTCACCCGCTGGTCGTGCCGAATTTCAGCTTGTCTTCAGCTGCCGTTCTTGACCTTTGCGAGGTTAACTGGCGCTGCAGCCTGTAACCGCCCGAACTTAGGCGTTTCGGTGATGTTGGTGATCTTCGTGGCTGAATCCGAGCCGGACCAGCATTGTGGAGCCAATAGGGCAGGAACAGCTCGATAAGGGAGAACGGAACTTTGGTTCCAATGACTTATGCGTAATCAGCAGCTCCTGCAATGCGTCGGAAGCAAACATGGCGTCTATCGTCTTTTCGGGCAGTTTTTAGGCCATCACAATCGCAAGGTTAATGGCAATGCAGGTTCGACTCAATCTGCATTACTAGGCGGCTGCACGATGCACGATGGCTTCGCGAAGACCCTCCAGCAACCCCTCTAGGTGCGCCATGCGCTCACGAAGTTCCGCCTGTCCGGATTCCAGCCTGTCCATGCGGCCTTCCAACCGGTCCATGCGAGCGTCAATTCGGTCCATGCGAACGTTGACGCTCCGCTGTCCGCTGAGGATCAGGCCAGCTAAGGCTACTCCTACTCCTACTACGGCGATCATTTCCGGTGTCATGCCGTCCCCTGAGTTCGCAGGCGCGGCCAACCGCACCTTCATTGACAACGCCCTGTCGGCGGCGCTTAACGACGTTTATGTGCCCGGTACTGCCCCGATTGTCAATGACATGGCGCACAGAAGCAAGACGTTATCGCTGTTTCAGCCGCATTTTTTCAGAGATCTGCTAGCCTGGCGAAAAATACTGCCCAATCAATTTCCTGAGATACCTATGCGATCTTTTCCGCCAACTGCGTCCGCATATCTTTTCCGTCTCTGTTCATTTCCACGACGACAAAGATCCCTTTGCCGTCGCTCCTGCGTTCCCAAAGCTCTCCGATCGTCCGCTTCTCATGCGTATCGTCGCTTTTGATGTCACGCGCACCTTTGTATTCCACGACGATCAATCGATCATCCTTTAGTTGCGCGACGAAATCCGGGTAGAACTTGTCGGTTGCAGTCGGGAGCCAGAACGACGCCGAATGGCGTGCGACGTTGCGCAGCCAGAATCGTACTTCCTCCAGGCTGTCGAGAGCCTGCGCACACTGGAATTCCTCGCCGTCCGGGGCACCGTCGAATGCCGGAACATGCGTCAGGAAGTGCTTTAGTGGCCTCCACGGCCCTCGGTAACGCCGCTCGTCCCGATACATGCCTTCTTGGAATCGGAAGGCCGAATCGAAGGACACTTCCACCCCAGCATTCGGGGCAAACAAGTATTGCCTGTATACGCTCTTCCGTTCCTGCTGGCGGATTGTGCCGATCTTGCTCCGGACCTTTCGGGCGAGTATGAACTTGCAGCGCATCAGCGCCGCCATGTGCATGCCCCGGGCATCAATCAGATATCCCACCAGATCGCTGAGCCAGTGCACCAGATCTTGCTGTCCGACATCCTGCGCGCGTACCTGGGAGTCGAGCCAGCGCACGAGGGCTTCCGGCGTCCAGCCCTCGACATCGACATCGAGTGCGAACTGCTTCTCCTCTGCTGCGAAGTTGTACACGACGCGCTTGCCGTCTAGGTCGATCTCGAAGCTACGCGCCGTCTCGCGAAGCGCAAATTGGTCTTCGCTTAGCTGCGCCGGATGCCCGTCCAGCGACCAGTCGTGCCATTCCATGAACAGATCAGTATCGGCGAGTTCCAGTTTGCCTTGCACATCCGCCATAAGGGCCGGGACGGCGAAGGTCTCGCCCCGTTCGGCGGGCGAGAGAAGCTTTGCCGCTTCGGCGCGATGTGCCGCCGCGGCATCCGAAAAGCCCTGACGCTCGGCTTCCGGCAGCGCATTGGCGATCTCGTACTCCAAGACTTCGCCGATCATACCCGTAATGGAAATCTCCGCTTTTCCATCATCCGTCCTGTTGACCGATATGCCGTCCCATTCGCGCAATACGGCCATCGTTGCCGGCGTTGCAGGCACGGCATGCCTGAACACGAGCTTCGGCCAGGCGCACGAACCAAACAGACCGCCTTCCGCAGCCAGGGAACCCTGTGCGGTTTCGATGTTTTCCTGCGCTTTCTCCTCCTCGAATCCCATCGCCACCAGCTTGTCTACCAGCGCCCGTGCGGCGGCGCCGAAGTTTGGCTCGGAGAGGAAGGCGTAGGCCCGGTTCAAGTCGCCGGCTTTGCGGCGCTTCGCGTAGGGCATCCGCAGCACTCGCCCCAGCAATTGCTCGACATCCCTCGCGCTTTGGATGCGGGCGACCGAGCAGAAGACATAGGCGAAGGAACAATCCCAGCCCTCCTTGAGCGCCGCGACGGTGATGACATACTCGACCGGACAAGCCGGATCGAACAGGTCGATCCCGTCCAGTTCGCGCTGGTCGCCGGTCGCAACCGCAATCCTCTCTTCAGGAATCCGCTCGACCTCGATCAAGTGCTTTTTCAAAGCTGCGACGGTCACCTCCTCGTTCTTCCTTCGCGCTTGGAACAGCACGATGGGGCGGAGATAGTCCCGGTCGTCCGCCGCCGTTTCGGCCAGCTTCGCACGGGCAGCCACGGCACCATTCACCGCGTTCTGCCAACTCCCGTGCTCGGCAAGCACGACCGGCAGCTTGATCATCTCCTCGGCTTTCAGCTCCTGAGCCGAAACGCTGTGCAGAATGTTCGAGTTGAGCCGCGGCGTCGCAGTGAATTCGATAATGGCGCACGGATTTACCCGCCCCTGCATCTCGCGGGTCAAGCCGGTCACGGCGTTGTGCGCCTCGTCCACGATCATCAGAGGGCGGTGAATATGCAGAAGGTTGGCGAAGGAGAATTTCGGCCCTCCATCTTCCAGCGTCTCCAGCCCCGCCAGCTTCTGCGGGAGGGCGGCGAAATGCGGCTCCATATTCTCGTTATGGGCGTAGACCTTGCGGCCCTCCGTGTCTCTGACGCGCAAGGCCTGGATTGTGCCGACGACGATACAGCAGCGGTCGCGGATGTCGTGCGGGCGGATATGGGCGAAGTCGGCGATATCGAGCACCCGTACCCGTCCGTCGAACGCGTCGTCGAGCGCTCTCCGATATGGGTGGCGCGGATTTTCCAGTGCCTCGACGGTCTGCTGGCGGATCGTCTTGGTCGGGGTAAGCCACAGGACCAACGGCCAATCCTTCTCCACCCAAGCGTCGCGGGCGACGGCGACGGCATGTGCGCCGAGCACCGTCTTGCCGCCACCGGTCGGCAGGCGCAGGCAGACATAGGGCGCGTCCGGCAGGCCCGCCAACGACTTATATCTGCCGCCATAGCCGCCGAGCCGGCTGGCCTGTTCTGGTTCTCTAGTGATCGCCTCGTAAGCGGCGCACGGCCCGGCGATGCGCGCCCCCTCGAAAAAGCGGCGCAGGATTGCGAGCGTGTCGGCCTGATACTGCTTGAGCTGCATGGCTTACCTGTGCGCCTTGATGTCGTAGGGCGTCTGTTTGAAGTCGATGCGTTCGCGCACCAGCGTCGGCACCGTCAGGCGGGACCGTTCGCCATAGACGGTGAGCGGACCGTCGAAGCCCGGCGCAACCGCTGCAATCTCCACGCGGATGCGGGCGAGGGTCGCGCGCGTCAGTACATTGCCGCCATTTGCGCTCCGGTCGCCGAGCACGCCATTGTAGAGCAGTGCATAGGCTCGACCGTCATGGACGCCGAGTGCCGGGGAACCGGCACTGCCCTGCCGCAGATCCTGCGACGGACCTTCCTCCGGCCCGTCTTGGTTCCCGTCCCAAGGGTGGCCAGTTTCGGTGAACCAGACATGGGCGGCGAGCATCGAGAAGCCGACTTCGGCCCGGATCGCCCCGTCGGCATCGAACGCAGACGGGCCAAGTCGGTAGAAACGGAATCCGCCACCACCCTGCCAGCCGGCACTTTCCGAAATGCCGCCCTGCTCGCCGTCGATGACCTTGCGCAGCCGCAGCGCACAATGGCTCTCCGCATGATCACCCATCTCCACGCCGATCCAGCGCCGACCCATCTTGTGCGCCACCGCTGCCGTGGTGCCGGAGCCGAGAAAAGAATCGAGCACAAGATCGCCGGGGTTTGTGGCGATCTGGAGTATGCGCTGGATCAAACGTTCTGGTTTTGGCGTGGGGAATGCCGCACCCAACGCCCTGAGTTCCCGAACACCTTCTTGATTAAATCCATAATCATCTCCGCTTGCCCAAAGGGTTGTTGGCAACACACCCTCCTTAGATTCAGACAGGAACATTTTTAATCTCGGGGTTCGATTCCCTTCCTTGCCCCACCAAAGGCGCCCATCTTCATTCAATTCCCTAAATGCCGTTTCAGAACGAGCCCAACATCGACCTTGTGGAGGCATTATGGAAATTCCGGAGGGCGAAGTCACCGCGTACAAATTGGGAGAAGTTCCCGTTTTTGCGTACTGTCTGCCTCGTGCACCAGACAATAGGCTTATAGTAAACGTAATTGATTGCCACGGGCCACGAGGATCGTTATCCGGATTACTAAAGCGATCTCTTTGCCGTTCGGTTCTAGGTATTTTTTTTGGCTGATGCTTTTCTCTATTTCTACAATACCAGAAAATATGTTCTGTAGAAGAAGATACAAATTCCGCATTACTTCTAACGGCATAAGATTTTTGCCATACAACATCCGCAACAAAGTTCCTTCTACCGAGTAACTCATCCAGCATTACGCGAGCGTAATGAGCTTCGTTGTCGTCAAGTTGAACCCAAATGGAACCGTCTTCGGCCAGCAGGTCGCGCAGCAGCTCGAGCCGCGGCCACATCATGGCGAGCCAGCGTGAATGCTCCAGATTGTCGTCGTAATGCGCGAAAGCCGATCTTGTGTTGTAGGGCGGGTCGATGTAGATGCACTTTACCCGCCCGGCGTAAAACGGCAGCAGTGCCTTCAGAGCTTCCAGATTGTCCCCCTGAATCAGCATGTTGGCGGTATCGCCATTCCCCGCCGAAAGCCTTGGAACATCCTCAAGGAGCCTATACTGGACCCGCCCGGCGGCCCGGACGTCCTCCTCTCGGGTCAGCCAGTTCAGAGTGGGCACGGGTTAAAGCCTACAACAGATGCAGTCATAACAGAAAAATGACCAATGGCTCCCGACTCCTCCAACCGGGATCTTTGCCGAAGTAGTTCCAGAAATCCCTTTCGAATCAGGAAACAGTTCTGCCGATTTCGTCCGAAGCCACCAAAGGATACAAAGGGAAATCAGTATCATCCCATCCGATCGGCTCGAAAATTGTCTTATATTCGTTGCCTCCGACACTAACTCTGTCCGCCGTAACTTTGAACTGCGGTTTATCGGCGCAGGGGCCGATGCACACCGCCGCACATGGTCCGCCCAAGCGGGAGGCCGGGCCAGCATCGAGACCGGCAATTCGGAGTCAAAATTCATTTCAACCGGATTTTCAGGGAAAGCACGGTTAAGGCGATTCGAGACAAATACCCACTCCAATAGGACGTCGGTGTGGATTTCGGCATAGGTGAATATTGGCACTCCCACGTTCCAATCGCTGCCTTGCTCCACGCGCACGGCCTGGAGCATCGGTCGCAAGTCGCCGAAGTGTATGTCATGCATGATTCGAATGGTGCGCGATCGGGAAACCCGGTCGTTTGACCGACGCATGATCTCGATTTCGTGTGGGCGCAGCTCTTCCACCAAGCTGCCTCTAGAATAGACAGAACCGAAGCGAAGCTCATCGCTAACGGGAATGGCCGCCATGCGAAACCCGAAAGCGTGGCCGGAGGATTCGAGACGTTTGAACTCCTCCTCGAACTTCCTGGAACGCTCGCTCAGCCGCCATTCCAGTCTTTCCGTGCCGTGCGCCAGATTGAGGGCCATGTCCTGGATCTCCCACTTGCCTAGAGGATTGCACCGATCGGTGCGCCGGATCGGGCAAACTAGCTTGGGTGTGACGCGGTCGGGCTCGAGACGCGACCGACCGGTTCGAAATACGATGACTCCTTTGTCCCCGTCGGTCGGAACCGGGACGATATCGAGCGTCGGGAGTTGCGGTTCAACGCACTCGCGGAACGCCAGCCCGAAACGCGCCGCCAGTTTGGCGCAGCGCGGCAGCGGAGCGATGCGTTCGGCGATCGGAGGTTTGCTTGCGGATTCCGCAATGCCTAGCACAAGGGCGCTGCCGACGGCGTTCGCAAACGCAGAAATCTCTTTCAGAAATTCGTTTCTCGCTCGATTGCCGAAATTGCCTTCCGCTTGAATCCAAGGATCTGGGTCACGGGATCCCCTTGCCGGCAGGCTTTCCTTGAACCGTATGTCTTCCGACGCCTGTTCGGAAATTGGGGCCTCTATATCGCGCCGGACGATGTCGCCTGCCTGTTTGGAGAGAACGGCACTCATGCAAATCCCCGTTTGCTAGGTCAGGCGAGCGAACGCGCGTCAACCCTGCACAGGGACATTGCAGTACAGCCTCCGCCCGTCAAGCTCGATGTTCGCGGTCTTTTCTCCGGAAACGGGCCTTCGCGCTACAGCCTCCCGCCTTGCCCGACACGTCGTCTCAGGGCGTGGGCTGCCTGAAGCTTCCCTCGAGCGGCGCCGAACCGTCCCGCCAAAGAGGAGAAAGACCGATGTGACGGCAAGGACGGTGGCCGTCGACGCGAAGCGGAAAACGGCTGCCGGAAGTGAAGGGAAGCGACGACGGATCTAGAAATCGTTTGACAGGAGTGGGGTTCGTATGAGCCTCGTTCAATCGGGTTAGGGTCGCTCTGCGAGCGTAACTAACCTTAAGATTTACGCCGCCGCAAGCTTTAGCCTCCACCCCTTCCGCTGGCCAGAAGAAGCCATGCCAGAACGTTTGTCCGCATGCTCCAAAGGAAGGGAAATTCACGTCCCGGATACAGGCGAGTACCCCGAAACAAACTCCTCCCGCGAATAGCCCTGAATGTACAGCAGCGAGGTCAGATCCCCATGGTTAACGCGTATATCGCATTGCGCCGCGACGGCAGGTTTCGCATGCAGGGCGACGCCAGTCCCTGCCATCGCCAGCATGCCCAGATCATTCGCCCCGTCACCAACCGCAACCGCGTCGCTATGCCGGATCCCATGCCGCGCTGCAACTTCCCTGAGCATCGCGACCTTTGCGTCGCGCCCGAGAATGGGCTCGCCAACCTCTCCGGAGAATTTCCCCTGAGCTTCAAGCAGAGTATTCGCCCGATGCTCATCGAATCCCAGCCGCGCCGCAACCTTTTCCGAAAACGCGGTGAACCCACCCGACACCAGCACTGCGTAGGCGCCGTTCGCCTTCATCGTAGCAACCGCCGTTCCACCGCCGGGCGTGTAGGTGATCCGCTCTTCAAGAACCTTGCCGATCGAATTTGCGGGAAGCCCCTTCAGCAAACGCACCCGCTCCCGAAGCGCTTCTTCGAAGTCGATCTCACCGTTCATCGCACGGGCCGTGATCGCAGCGACGCGGCCACCAACCCCGGCTTCCGCGGCAAGCTCGTCAATGCATTCCTGCTGAATCAACGTTGAGTCCATATCCGCAAACAGAAGCTTCTTCCGGCGCCGGCCTGATCTCTGTGCCACCAAGTCGATTCCCATATCCTGGCAGTCCTGCCAGACCTGCCAGCGGTTGTCCGGTATCTCCGGGACTTCAAATTCTGCGGCCTCACATGTGGAGAGCCAGGCAGCAGGACTTCCTCCCCACGCGTTCCGAAGCGAATCGACCAGCGCAGCGTCAAGATTCCGGCGTTCGGGATTGGCGATCAACGTAATCACATGCAATGTACAGTGACTCCCATGCAAAACCTGTCGTTCTTTCGCCGGAACTGCGACGCAATTTCCGTTGCGGACTCCACTCGGTCTCATTAAGGCAGCGCTCGGGACACCTCTCCCCAACGAGAGGCGTATATCTGGAAGGATACCATCAATGGCAATAGGCAAGCCAACCACGCGGCCGGCGAATCCGCGATTCTCGTCAGGCCCCTGCTCCAAACACCCAGGATTCACGCTAGGCAGACTGTCCGACGCCGCGCTCGGCCGGTCGCACCGCGCCGCTGACGTAAAGCCGAGGCTCAGGGCAGCGATCGAAAGAACGCGCAGCATCCTCCGAATTCCGCGTGACTATAGAATCGGAATCGTGCCCGCGTCCGACACTGGCGCGTTCGAGATGGCAATGTGGAACCTCCTCGGAGAACGTCCCGTCGAAATGGCGGCCTGGGAAAGCTTCGGTTCCGGCTGGGTTACGGACGCCGTCAAACAGCTCCGGATCAATGCCACTGTCCACACTGCGGAGTACGGAAAGATAGTCGATATGGCGTCCCTGGACTATGACCATGACGTCTGCTTCACCTGGAACGGCACAACCTCAGGCGTCCGTGTGCCATCGGACTGTTTCATTCCAGCCGACCGCGCAGGCCTAACGCTCTGTGACGCGACTTCGGCTGCATTCGCTATGGATCTGCCTTGGAACCGGCTCGACGCAACGACGTTCTCCTGGCAAAAGGTTCTCGGCGGTGAAGCGGCTCACGGGATGCTGGTACTAAGTCCGCGTGCCGTAGAACGGCTTGAAAGCCACGTTCCCGCGTGGCCCCTGCCGAAGATTTTTCGCCTGACCAAAGGCGGAAAGCTGATCGAAGCGATTTTCGAGGGCGCCACAATCAACACACCGTCCATGCTCTGTGTCGAGGATTACCTCGCTGCACTCGAATGGGCCGAGTCAGTCGGTGGCCTTGACGGGCTGATCGCCCGGACCCGCGCCAGTTTCGACGCAATTGACCGGTTCGTCAAAGCCCGAGACTGGATTGACTTTCTGGCGAATGACCCGGACTGCCGCTCCAAAACGAGCGTTTGCCTCAGGTTCACCGGAATGCCAGACGACGACGCGCAACCGTTTGCCAAGGCGATCGCGAAGCAGCTTGAGGATGAAGGTGTCGCTTACGACATCGGCAGCTACCGAGACGCGCCGCCCGGGCTGCGTATCTGGTGCGGCGCGACGGTCGATTCCTCCGATGTCGAGGCGCTTATGCCATGGATCGAATGGGCATACCGCTCGCACACGGTGTCGCGGCGTACAGCCGCCTGAGCAATCGGTAAAGGCACATCGACTGAATATTGGAAAACCTGAATGGAGACCGATATGGCCCCCAGAGTTCTCGTCTCGGACAGGCTGTCCGAGACCGCAGTCCAGATATTTCACGACCGCGGAGTGGAAGTGGACTTCAAGCCCGACCTCGGCAGGAACAAAGCCGGACTGCAGGAGGTGATCGGAAACTATGACGGACTCGCCATCCGTTCGGCTACGAAAGTGACCCAGAAGCTCATTTCCGCCGCAAGCCGTCTGAAAGTCGTTGGCCGCGCCGGCATCGGCGTTGACAACGTCGACGTCCCGGCCGCCTCAAAGGCTGGCGTGATCGTGATGAACACCCCTTTCGGCAATTCGATCACCACAGCCGAGCACGCGATCGCCATGATGATGGCCGTCGCCCGCCAGATCCCGGACGCGAACGCGTCGACCCATGCAGGGAAGTGGGAAAAGTCCCGCTTCATGGGAGTCGAGCTCACCGGCAAGACACTGGGCGTCATCGGCGCCGGCAATATCGGACAGATTGTCATTGACCGCGCGCGCGGCCTTAAAATGAAGATCGTGGCGTACGATCCATATCTGTCTGAAGAGAGAGCGAGCCGGATGGGCGCCCGAAAGGTCGAGCTGGCTGACCTTCTCCGGGACTCCGACTTCATCACGCTTCACGTACCACTGACCGAAAAGACCCGGAACATTCTGTCCAGGGAGGCGCTTGGCAATACAAAGAAGGGCGTGCGCATCATCAACTGCGCCCGCGGCGGACTGGTCGACGAGGCGGCGCTGGCGGAACTTCTTTCGTCGGGCCATATCGCCGCCGCGGCGCTGGACGTGTTCTCGGAGGAGCCAGCAACCGAAAACGGGCTGTTCAACTTGCCAAATGTCGTCTGCACGCCGCATCTCGGCGCCGCGACCACCGAAGCGCAGGAAAACGTGGCGATCCAGGTTGCGGAACAGATGGCGGACTACCTGCTGACGGGCGCTGTCCAGAACGCACTGAACATGCCGTCGGTGACAGCTGAAGAGGCGCAGGTGATGGGCCCCTGGATCAAGCTGGCAGGACATCTTGGCGATTTTGTCGGGCAGTTGACGGGTGAACCGGTCAAGGCGACCAACATCCTTTACGACGGCGTTGTATCCGGCATGAACACAGCCGCGCTGACGTCAGCCGCCGTCGCAGGCATCATGAAGTCTTCGAATCCGGAGGTCAATATGGTGTCGGCCCCGGTGATCGCCCGCGAACGGGGGATGGATATCTCGACGACAACCCAGGACAAGTCGGGAGTTTTCGAGGGTTACATCAAGCTCACTGTCTCGACCGGACTGCGGGAGCGATCCATTGCGGGCACCGTGTTCTCGGATGGCAAGCCGCGCTTCATCCAGATCAAGGGAATAAACATCGATGCGGCGATCGGCCGCCATATGCTCTACACCACCAATGAAGACGTGCCAGGCATCATCGGCACACTCGGACAGACAATGGGCAGCCATGGCGTCAACATCGCGAACTTTACCCTGGGCCGCAGTTCGATCGGAGGCGGGGCGATCGCGCTCCTTTATCTGGATGACCGGCCTCCTGCAGGCGTGCTCGCCGAACTGGAGGCGACTGGCCTGTTCCGTCAGGTCAGCCCGCTGGAATTTGACGTTGGTTAGGACATGAGGATCTACGCCATTGGTGATATCCATGGTCAGATGGACATGCTTCGTGCGGCCGCATAGTGCGGTATGCTCAATTGTCTCACTGATATCACTCGTATTTTCTAGGGACTGTGTCGCGCCGCAATTTATACATGCTGATCCTCTCGAACGCCACTCCTCGACATCACCCAAGGGTTGCCCTCAATGAGCGGGATCAAGGCGAGCACGTGCTTGACCGCCAGGGTCAGCGGAACTCTGAGCCATCCTGTCTTGCTGGCGCTTGGATGGAGAATCAGCCTAACACACCGTAGTCTATCAAGAAAATTACCGGCTGGAGACTTGCGAATTTAAAGGTATGCGGATTGAATCACCCGGCCGCGGCACCGCTGGCACTCGACGGCACCGTTCGCGGAAGAAAACCAATCCGACATAACGTATTCCGACACGCGGCGACAACTTGGGATTCCTGTCGGCTACATCGACTCATACGCCGTAGATGCGTTGCGCGTTCCCGCCCAGGAACAGCGCCCGGGTCTCCGGCGACAGCTCCAGGTCGTCGAGTCCCTCCAGTGCCTTCGCCGGCGCGATCATCGGGTAGTTGGAGCCGAACAGAACCTTGCGCACGCCGTTGGCCCTGAGCCAATCCACCAGCGGCGCCGGATAGCGCCTGACTGTCCAGGCCGAGGTGTCGATGTAGACGTTGGCGTGCTTGGTCGCGACGGCGACTGCCTCGTCGGTCCACGGGTAGCCGATATGACCGGCGACGATCACCAGTTCCGGGAAGTCGAGCGCCACCCGGTCGAGATAGATCGGACGGCCGACCTCCGACGCCATCAGCGGCCCGGTATGGCCGATCTGGGTGCAGAACGGCACGCCGAGCTCGCAGCAGGCGGCGTAGACCGGATAGAACAGCCGGTCCGTCGGCGGCAATTCCCAGAGCCAGGGCAGCACGCGGATGCCCCGGAAGCCGAGCTCTTCGACGCAGCGCCGGATTTCGGCGACCGCCTGCATCGGCCGGGAGATGTCGACCGAGCCGACGCCGACCAGGCGGTCCGGGTACTCGTTGACGAACCCCGCGACCTCGTCGTTCGAGATCATGACGTTGCGCGGCGCCACCCAGGCCGAGATCAGCGCCTTGGCGACCCCGGCCGCGTTCATCGCGCGGATCGTCGCCGCGACGGGCAGCTCCTCCGTCGGCGCCTCCTCGCGGTTCCAGCGCCGCAGGGAGTCGAACATGGGGTCGCGGGCGTGCCTCAAGGTGGGGTGCTGCGCCCAGGCGTCGATAATCATCTTCGGGCTCCGCGTAACTCTCTTGCCGTCTACAGATTCAGCGACGGGTCCTGCAAGTGCGATGCTGGGTGGCCGGCGATTGCGAACGTGGGGCGGTCCCGGCTATTGCCAGACGGCAAACGCGTCCCGGTGCGCCAGCAGGAGCGCCGCGATTTCGCGCGCGGCATGGTCGAAATAGTTGGCACGGTCCTGTCCCGTGAAATCGCGGTGGCTCTCCAGGAAACGTCCGCGTGCGATGCTGACATGAAGCAGCGGAAGGTGTCCGACGCGCGTGGGGTCGAAGTCTTCGACGCCGCGCCTGAATTCGTCTCCCAGCGCAATCGAGGTCCAGTGGCTGACCGCGCGGGGCGAACCCCGATCGAGGCTTCGTCTCGTGAACTCGCAGGCGAACGCTCCGAACGTCAGAAGCAGTTTGGGGCGGTGCCGAGCGATTAAGTCGTCGAGGTCGCGGGTCTTCGCCGCAAGTTGAGATGCCCAGTCGGGCGACCGGTACGGCGGTTTGTCCGCGGCGTCGTGAACGGCGTTCCGGATATAGAGATCGGTGGTGTCGATCCGGGTGCGGGCAGCCCGGAATACATGGCCCTGGATGCCGTCCAGGATCGGGGTCCAGATGTTGTGGCGTGCCGGGTGCCTCGGATCGAGCGGCTGGCGCAGATGTTCTTCCCATCTCGGCGGGCTGGAATCGCCAATCAGCCAGATGGGATACGTTTTCGAGCCCGCTTCCCTGTTCATCCTGTTTCTTCCGGTACCCGAAGCCTGTCGTCGGTGTGGATACGACGCACCAATGCCGGAAACGGCGACCGGCGACAAGGACCGCCAGGATCTGCGGCCCAATTCCGCCGAAGGCCGTGAACCCCGGGGTGCCAGGGTAGCGCACGCGCCCTCACGCCCGGTCGGGCTCGGGCATCCGGTAGCCCATGCCGCGCTCGCCGAGGATGTACCGGGGGTTCCTCGCGTCGTCGCCGAGCTTGCGGCGGAGCTTGGTCACGGCGCTCCTGACCGCCTGCGCATCGCCCTTGCCCGGCCCCCACACACGGCGTTGCAGGACCTCGTAGGAGCTCGCCCCGCCGGCGTCGAGCGAGAGCGCGTGCAGCAGCCGGTACTCCGTCGCGGTGAGCCGCAGCGGACGGCCTGACATCGTGACCCGGCGCTTGTCGCGGTCGATCTCCAGATCGCCGATGCGGAAGACGCCGGGCGCGGCGCGGCGGCGGAGCGCCAGGCCGACCCGCGCCGCCAGCTCCGCCGGCGAGTAGGGCTTGACGATGTAGTCCGCCGCGCCCGCCTCCAGCGCGCGGGCGATCGTGTCGCCGCCGCCATAGGCCGAGACGAAGATCACCGGCAGGTCCCGGAGCGCCGGCAGGGTACGCATCAGCTCGATGCCGTCCACCCCCGGCAGCACGAGGTCGAGCACCACAAGCGCGGGCCGCTTCGCCTCGACCAGGCGCGGGATATCGCCCGGTTCGGCGGTCGCCGCCGGGGCGTAGCCCGCCGCGGCCAGCGCGTCGCGCGCCTGGCGAAGCGCGTGCGGGTCGTCGTCCACCACCAGCACCGGCGTTCCCTCCGCCGCGTCCCGCGCCGGCGGGGCGGCGGGAAGGGAGGCGCCCGCCTCTTCCGCCGCCGGCAGGGTGAAGACGATGCGCGTGCCCCGGCCCGGCCCGTCGCTCTCCGCCCGGATGCGCCCGCCATGGGCCTCCACCAGCCCCCGGCAGATCACCAGCCCGAGGCCGGTGCTCGTACCCTCAGCGTGCTCTCCGGCCGGCTCGCCCGCACCGACGCCGGCATGCCGGCGGAACAGGTGCGGCAGACGAGCCGCCGGGATGCCCGCGCCCGCGTCGATGACCGAGACCTCGACCTCGGCGCCGTCGCGCCGCGCCGTCACCCGGATCGGCGCGCTCTCCGGCGAATGGCGCGCGGCGTTGGCGAACAGGTTCCCCAGCACCTGCGCGACGCGCCGCCCGTCCGCCATGACGCGGGGCAGATCCTCCGGCAGGTCGATCGTCACGGCATGGCTGGCGCCGCCGGCCTCGAACGCGGTCCGCGCCCGCTCGACCAGGTCGGCCAGCGGCTGCGGCGCCGGATCCACCGACAGCATCCCCGCGCCGATCAGCCCGGCGTCCAGCAGGTCGCCGATCAGCCCCGCCATGCGGTCGGCCTGCTCCTCGACGATGCGCAGATACTGGCGCAGCTCCGCCCGGTCCGGATCGCGCGGGTCGCCGAGCGCCGTCGCCGCCGACCCCTTGATCGCCGCGAGCGGCGCCCGGAGCTCGTGGCTCACCAGGCCGAGGAACTCCGCCCGCGCGCGCTCCAGCGCCTCGAACGGCGCCAGGTCCTGAAGCGTCACCACCACCCGCTCGACCGCATCGCCTTCGGCCGCATGGATCGGCGTGGCGTCGATCAGCGCGCGGACGCTCCTGCCGCCCGGCGCGGAGATCTCCACCTCCTCGGCGCGCACCGTCTCGGCATGCGCGAGATCGCCGAGCCTGACCTCGCGTCCGTCGCCGCGCCGGCAGACCACCGTGTCGCGCAGCCCGGCCGGCGACGTCTCCGTCACCTCCAGACCGGCGAGGATGCGCCGCGCCTCCCGGTTGAGCGAGAGCGGCGCGCCGGTGGCCGCGTCCAGCACGACCACGCCGACGGGACAGGTCTCGACCAGCGCCTCCAGGTCGGCCCGCGCCCGCTGCTCCTCGCGGTGCGCCCGCGCATTGGCAAGCGCGGCCGCCGCCTGCTGGGCGAACAGCACCAGCATCTTCTCGTCGACGTCGGTGAACCCGCCTTCCTTGCCGCCCAGGAAGAAGCCGCCCGCCGCCGTCCCCCGGTGGGTCATCGGCGTCGCCTGGAACGCCCCGCAGGGCACGGGGAAGGGCGCGCAGCCGAGCGCGCGCACCCAGGCGTCGAGGTCGGGCAGCCTGAGCGGCGCGCCCAGGCCATGCAGACGGCCGAACAGCCGGTGCCCGTCCGGCCAGGCCTCCATCGCCCGGTGTTCCTCGTCCGTGAAGCCGGAGGTGACGAAGTCGCGCGGCGCGCCCGCCTCGTCCACCGTCGCAATGACGCCGTAGGCCGCACCGGTGAGCGCCCGGGCGCTCGCCACGACCTCCCGCAGCACCGTATCCAGATCGAGGCTCGCGCCGATGCGCAGGATCGCTGCGCCAAGCGCGGACTCGCGTTCCGCCGGACCGGCGTCGGGCGCCGGGGCGGGCGGGGCCTCCGCCTGTCGCGCCGGCTTGTCGCCGCCGGGCGAAGGAGCGGTACCAGGCGCGGTTTCGTATGCACCCGGTGCCGTTTCGCCGCCTTCGGGGCGCGCGCCGGGCCGGTGTGCGGCGCCGTCGCCCACCGGGCCCGCCGCCTGTTTCCGCGTCAGCTCGTCCTCGCGCGGAGCGTTGGAGTTCCGAACCGTTTCCTCGTTTTCGCTCAAGGTATTGTCCCTCCCCGTGGCGGCCGCGCGCCGAAATTCGATCGGGCCAATGCTCATAGTGAACGCATAATATCACGAAACAGACATATCCAGTATATATAAATTCAGCTCAAATCGGGGCCGGAACGGCCGGTTCCGCCCCGTACGAAAATATTTCCGCCATACCGCTTGCAATCCTTTATCAATCACAAATAATTCCGTACGTCCTCGAACCGGCCGCCCGCGCGGCCTCTTCGGGGCTTTGTCTATGGCGCGCCGTTCCGGCAACCGGAAGACGCGCAGGGGTCGGTGCCTGCCGCCGGTGGCATCGGAAGTTGGGGGAGTAGGGCGCATGGAACTGTTGACGATGACGGGCTGGACGAATGGCGCGGCCCGCGATGCCGCGCTTGCGGATGAACCCGGTCATGCAAGCACCCGCGCGCGCGAGGCCGCGCTTGCCGGCGATTCCGTCTCCGGTACAATAAGCGCCGAGCGCCGAGCGCCGAGCGCCGAGCGCCGAGCGCCGAGCGCCGAGCGCCGAGCGCCGAGCGCCGAGCGCCGAGCGCCGAGCGCCGAAGCCATGACTGCGTCCGGCGCGTGCCGGGCGACCGCTTCCGGAACCGACCTACCGCCTGACGCCCCCCTCCCGGCCGAACGCCGGGACCGCAGCGCATCGCGCGG
>JAJEAY010000191.1 GCA_022824145.1 Rhodobacter sp.
GGGGTGAGGCAATCCTCTCGCTGCGAGCGTTGGTCATGTCAGACCGCTTCGATGCGGCGTGGAAGATTCTGGGCCCGTACTGGCAAAATCACGACGGTGGAGAGAACCCCGAAAATGTCCCCATATGAGAATCGGTCCCTCCAAGACCGAAGAGCTTCGTAAGGAGAATCTGATCAGCGTCCAGCTTCGATACATCCACTCTGGATCGCGCCAGAGCGCTGCTTCCATTCCTCTGCTGCCTCGCGATAATGATGTTCTGCCATTCCAGAGAGCCTACAAGAAGCGGACTGTGTGAAGTTACGATGAACTGGATTCCAGGCAATTTTCGCGCAAGTCTCGGGAGCAGTTCCATCTGCCACCCCGGGTGGATGTGCAAGTCCACCTCGTCAATCATTACAATTCCCTCATTCCTGTCGAGGCGTTTCCCGCTGGGGCACGTCTCGCAGACATGGTACAGAAGATCGCCAATCCATCCGAGCAGGGCCCTGTATCCATCCGACAGCGCCGGAAACGGAACCCGAACCTTTCCATGCTCAAAGATGTACTCGCCATCTTCCATCTCACCCGTGAAGCGATATCTCCCTCGGCCAATCAAGCCATTCATGAGAGTCTTTACCTGGCTAAATCGGCCTGGATTCCTTGATTCATAGCGTGGCAGCCAGTGGCTCAGGGGAAGCAGCGAGTAGGTTTCCTCAAAGAGGCTCATGATCCGCCGCGCCCGGGAGAAAGAAGATGCCCGGCGTCCCGCCTCGTCAACCCGATTGACTTTTTCCACCCGGCGATTGGCGCCGTAGCCCACAAAAAAGAACGCATCCGAACTGTCGCTGTATATCGGATGCCATGGCTTGTCGTCGCCATTCATCCACCTGAATCTCTCCAGGTCCCCCCGTAGATCGATGCGAACGCGGGACTCTATACGTGATATGCGATCGGGGAATTGCCGGTTTCTGTCCTGAGAATTTGGCGTGAAAGCAGCCTCAATCAATGCTCCGCCCTCTGCTGGCTGACCAGCCTCCCTTCGTATAAGGTAGTATGGGAAAAGCCCGGACTCGGCAACCGCGGGTCCAAGGGCGGACAAGGCAACACCCTTCAGTAGAGTCGTTTTTCCCGAACCGTTCGCTCCAATCACTAGGTTCATGTTTCGCAGCTCTGCGGACTCCGAATTGGGATTGGACCGCAGGCCGGGATGAACGAACTCAACAGACGACCGCTTGAAAGTCCTGAACTCCCGCATACAGATCGAGTCGATATACATGAGCTCAATACTCCAATGTCATTGGTCTCTGAGGTCTGCAGCAATGGCACCGAAGACCTGCCCGAGTGATCCCTGCGGTGCTTCGGTTTTCAATAAGACGTGGTGACCAAGTCGAAGTGCATTCAGACTAAGGATCCCGCCACCTGATGCCTCTCGAATTGCACTTGTTGCAGGTGCTGCGTTGCCGGCAAGGATGCGGGTAAGGCCGGGGCAGGTCCACGACCTTCCTGTCCACTCTCGCGATATCTGAATCGGACCGCTGGTCAGCGGGTCTCCAAGCCCAAGCATTCCCTGACCTTTCCCTGAACTCCCCATCTGGATTTCTATTCCGCTGTCATCGCATCGAATCCACCCGAATTCAACCGGCTGCTGACGCTCACGGCCGGTCTCTTCTCGCAAGGCTGCATAAACTCGAGAGCGCTTTAGACATACTATACTCGGTGAACTGAATCCGCCCGTTTTCCAACCTTTTGACCAGGCCGGAAGCACGGCAGGAAGGTCAGGGAGAATTCATGCCTCCGCGTATATTCGGTATTTTGGATCAGGCACTTTGACTGGAAGCAAGACGCTTTCCTGCAGGTGGTCCATACACCGCCAATGGCGTCTAGAGAGCCGGATGACAGCGCAGTCGCGAAGGTTGTCACCAATCGTCAGATCGTCCTTCGCTTTGCCACTTGACTGCCAATCATTTCTGGCCGTTACCACGGTCTTCCACAGGTACGTTCAATGCTGGCCAATGCCGGACTATATCTCTCGTCTGCCCAAGCTTCATAGCGGTAGGCAAGATTATGGCTCATGGAGTTGCATGCTCTGCAGAATGGCAGAATGGCAGAATGTATATGACTCGTCCGTACCGGGTGTTCAGTTGCCAATGCTCATCGAGAAACCGAACATGGGCACCAACTTCAGGCGGATTTCTGCAAGTCGTGACTGCGCATGTCATCGGCAAAGGGCGAGGGCGCTGGAGACCGTCAGGATTCCCCGAAAACCACTGCCAATGACTCAGGTAATCACGGCAATTGCATATGTCCGGCATTCCCAAACTGGCTCTCATTCCATCCGGCAAATTCTCCACCCACATTGTCCAATCCCTCCGCATAACCCATTGTGACGTTATAAGGTGCGCCGCACGCTTGCAACGCGTAGACACACGGTTCAGATGTGATGGCTGAACCAGATCGGCTGCAAGAAATTTCGGCAAGAATGGGCAAGATCGAATTTCATCCAATGAATTCCTGCCAAAACGCCGGCTGTGGCCAGAATAGCCGGGTCAGGTAACTTTCCGCCTCCTCAGCGCAAGATGAGCCGCCGCGAGGCGGGCGACAGGAACCCGGAATGGCGAGCAGGAAACATAGTCAAATCCCGCGTCACGGCAGAATTCAATGGATTCCACGTTACCGCCATGTTCACCGCAGACGGACAGCGTGATTCCTGGCGAGGTCTGCCGACCTCGCGTCGCGCCAAGCACCAGCAGTTCGCCAACGCCATCTACATCAAGAATATGGAATGGATCCTCAAGAAAAACACCTTGGTTGACGTAATCGGACATGAACCGACCGGCGTCATCGCGCGATAGCCCATAGGTCATCTGGGTCAGATCATTCGTGCCAAAACTCAGGAAGGCTGAATGAGCCGCGATCTCGTGAGCCCGAAGACACGCCCGGGGCGTCTCAACCATCACGCCAAGCCGGTAGTCAAGGTTCTCCCCGGTCTCCACTCGAACGGCCGCCGCCACGGCATCTATACGGGTCTTTACGATCTCGACTTCCCGCCGCGCGGAAACCAAAGGAATCATTACCTCCGGCACCACCGGGGCACCGCTATGGCTGGCCGCGATCGTTGCTTCGAAAATTGCGCGTGCCTGCATGTCATAGATTTCGGGCACGGTGACCCCAAGCCGGACACCCCGCATTCCGAGCATCGGATTGAACTCTGACAGCTGCTCCACCCGCGATGTCACTTCAGCGATGGGAAGATCGAGGGATTCCGCAAGAGCCCGCTGGTCTTCGCGCGCGCTTGGAAGGAATTCGTGCAAAGGCGGGTCGAACAGTCGGATGCACACCGGTTTTCCCTGCATGATCTCAAACAGTTCGACAAAATCCGCCCGCTGCATTGGCAGCAGCTGATCAAGCGTTGCCTGCCGATCCTCGGATGACTTGGCGAAAATCATCTCGCGCATCACAGTTAGCCGATCATCCTCGTAGAACATGTGCTCCGTACGGCAGAGGCCTATTCCCTGAGCCTCGAACCTGCTCGCCACACGCGCCTCCGCCGGCGTATCGGCATTTGCCCTGATTCCCATGTCCCGTGCTTCGTCCGCCCACCCGAGCAACGTCTTGAACGAATCGTCCAAGGTCGGTCCAACCATGTCCACGGCACCGGCCAGCACCTCACCGGTCGCACCATCAAGCGTTATCAGGTCACCCTCGGAAAACCGGCGTCCATCTTCCAGAACAAGCGACCCCTGTCTCTGGCGAATTTTGATGCCGGACGTGCCGACAATACATGGAAGGCCGATTCCACGCGCGATCACCGCGGCGTGACTGGTCTGGCCACCGCGTTCGGTCAGAACGCCAGCGGCCGCATGCATGCCCCGTATGTCCTCAGGAGCCGTTTCCCGGCGGACAAGGATGCAGGCTTCGCCACCAGCCGCGCTTGCCTGGGCCGCGGTAGACGAAAACACGATCCGGCCGGTCGCGGCCCCGGGACTCGCCGCAATGCCACGTGCAACCACGTCACGCGGGGCATCTACTGAGACCTGGGGATGGAGCAGTTCAGTAAGCGCTCGAGGGTCTATGCGCAGCACCGCCTCATCCGGCGAAACTATCCCGTCATTCGCCAGAGAGACTGCGATACGCAGTGCGGCTCGGCTGTTGCGCGCCACTCGCACGGCATCGAGAATCCTGAGGCGACTGGATTCGATCGTGAATTCGATCTGCATCTCCTCCCGCAGGGATTTGCGGCAGGTGTGGCCATGCTCGACAAGCTGCCTAAGGATGTCCGGACACAGATCTTCCAGTGACTGCCCGTTCGGATCACAGGCGATGCGGGCGGCGCCTGGACTCCCCAATACAGCGTCGCGGCCCTGCCCCTGCCGCAGGTAGCGCCCCTCGACCCGCCTTTCTCCGGTTGAGCCGTCAACAAACTGAACAACACCGGAACCACTCTCGGCTGGACCGAGGCCCAACGCCATTTCCTGCACGACAAGCCCAAGACCGGCATCGGCAGGCGCTCCTTTGGCCTGACGCAGCAGCCGCGAGGTTGTGCCTTCCCAAGCCCGCGCAATCGATCTCAGCACCTCCCCAAGCTGGACTGCGGGATCCTGCGGAAAATCTTCATCCGTCTCTTCCCTGAACGTTCGGAGCATTCGTTCGATCTCCGCCCGCGTCGGAACCTCGGGCAGATCGAACATGTCCGGATCAAGACGGGCGACATGCACGGCGTACGATTGGATAAACCGCAGATACAGCGTAGTAGCGGCCAGTTCCCCATGACTGCCGGACAGTGCGGCATGGCGTTCCTCCGTCATGCCAACATTCAGGACCGCACGTGGACCGCCCCAGTCCGGATCCATGCTGGAAGGGCGGACTGAGACCAGCGGCCTGTCTCCGCAGGCATTGAGGACCGCCTGCATATCAGGCAGGTTTCCTGCCGCGATCCGGCGTACTGTTTCAAAGCTCAGGGCAACAGTGTCAGGAACTGGCAGACCGAGCCGCAGAAGGCGCTGAAGGCACTTGGCGCGGCCACCATGCGTATCTACCGCGATCGAAGCCGTGGGCGTGATCAGGGAGAACGGTTTAAGGGTAACTACTCTCTGCACTGCAGCAACCTTTGCTGTGTTGCGGAATGATACGCTCTAGCAATCCGCCCGCAAGATGCATTTCTGATCGTGAACGCGGCCTCCTCGGCCCTTCCCTTCCGGCAGAACGTCAAACTGGAACTGGCAGCGCACCTAACCTTCGATTCGGGTCAGATCCGCCACCGACAGACAGGTTTCCCGAATGAGGTGGAGCAGTCGAAGGCGATTTGAGCGCAGGGCTCTGTCATCGGTATCGATCTGGACAGCCTCGAAAAACGCATCGATGGGTGACCGAAGGGTCGCCATCTGAATCATTGCGGCCTCGAAGTCTTCGGCCCGCATTGCAGGAACGATTCTCCCTCTTGCCGCGTCAAGGGCTTCAAACAACGCGTTTTCCGTTTCATCGACCGCCAGACTTGGTTCCGGTTCGGAACGGTAATCGCCGCCGTCCCTCTCCTCAGCCTGGGCGAGAATGTTGTTTGCCCTTCGGAATCCCTGCAGGAGATTCGTGCCATCGTCCGATCCAATGAACGAGTTAAGGGATTCGGCGCGCTTGGCCAGAACGGCGATGTCGTCGTTCGCTTCCGTTGCAAGGCAGGCATCGATGATATCGTGGCGAATTCCCCGATCGCGAAGATGAACCTTTAGCCGGTCATGAAGGAACGACATGAGATCCCTGGTGTCGTCCGGGATGGACTCGCTTGCTCCGACGATTTCGGCGGCCTTCTGGAAGATGGGACTGAGTGGAATCCGGAGGTCGCTGGCCAGAACAAGCCGAATCACACCCAACGCCGCCCTCCGCAGTCCGAAGGCGTCCTTGGACCCGGTTGGTTTCTCGCCGATCGCCCAGAATCCAGCCAGCATGTCGATCCTGTCCGCAAGTCCAACCGCAACTGAAACCGGCCGGGCCGGCACTGTGTCAGAAGATCCCTTAGGCGAATAGTGCTCCTCGCAGGCATTTGCCGCGTCGTCGCCGTGGCCAGCGATTCGGGCATAGTATTTCCCCATGGTTCCCTGAAGTTCGGGGAATTCATGAACCATATCCGATGAAAGGTCGGCTTTTGCGATCCGTGCGGCTTCTTCAGCAAGATCAGCGCTGGAGCCGGTATGCGGCGCAATCTCGCGTACAAGCACAGCGATTCGCTCGACACGGGCAGCCATCGATCCAAGCCTGTTATGGAAAGTAACGGCCGCCAGCTGCTCAGCCATTCCCGCCATCCCGGCACGCCCAACCGCCCGGCGGTCATTCTCCCAAAAGAACTTCGCGTCGGAAAGCCGCGCCGCCAGCACCTTGCGGTTGCCGGAGAGAATGACCGCACCCTGATCCGGCGCCTCGATGTTCGCAACCGTCAGAAACCGATCTATGCGGCCAGAGTCCGGGTTCCGCACCGAAAAGAACTTCTGGTGTTCCCGCATTGACGTCTGGAGAACTTCCGGTGGCAGATCAAGAAATTCGGCTCCGATCTCACCCATCAACACAACCGGCCACTCCACCAGGCCAGCCACCTCCGCAAGCAGCTTTCGGTCCTCTACAACCTGACGGCCATGAGCAAAGGCAAGATTATGCGCTTCAGTCCAGATGTGGTCGGCGCGCTCTTCTGCGCGTAGGATCACGCGGTCACGCTTCAGCCTCGTTTCGTATTCCTCGAAGGATCCAACGCTGAAACGGCCCTGTCCCATGAACCGATGGCCCTCGGTCGTGTCCTCGGCCTTCAATCCATCGATCTCAACGGGTACGATACTCGAACCGGCCTCGTCGTTCAGAATGCAGAGAATCGAATGGAGCGGCCGCACCCATCGCAGCGTTCCGGCGCCCCAGCGCATCGATTTGGGCCAGGGAAAGTTCCTGACAGCAGCTTCCAGCGCCTCGGCGACAACATCGGCGGCGGGACGGCCGACACGCTCCGTCACCGCAAACCAGACCTGCCCTTTCCTGTCATCCCGGACTTCGAGCTGCTCCCGTCTCAACCCGGTGGATCTCAGAAATCCTTCGACCGCTCGTTCGGGCGCACCGACACGTGGCCCTTTCCGTTCCTCGCGAACAGCGGGGCTCTCATACGGCAGTCCCTCAACCACCAAAGTCAGACGCCTGGGCGTCGAGAAGGAACCTGCATGCGTATAGGTCAGACCGGCCTCGACGAGCCCGTCAGTGACCAGTTTCTTTAGATCCCCAGCCGCGCGTTCCTGCAGCCGCGCCGGAATTTCCTCGGAAAACAGCTCAATAAGAAGATCCTGCATCAGTTTCGGTGCTCCTTGCTGAGCTGGTGCCATGAGAACGCGCGGCCGTCACCGAACACCGCGACGACCCTATCCACTCCTTCGTGAATTCCGGCCAGGCCGAGCAGTGCGATTGCCTCCCCGCTCTCTAGAGCCGAGCCGATGGCGGCGGCGTTGAAACAGTCAAACCAGCCGGGAGCGTTGAGCGGAACGGCACCTTCATATGCCACGTGGGCTGTTGCCAGCACCGCCTGACTCTGCGTGGTTGTGAAACAGGCGCGGTAACGCAAAGGCGAGCTCCGGGCGTCAATTGCATTTGCTCCATCGACCGGAATCCGGACGGTCTGGCCTGTTGCTGCGGACGTCAGTTCCATGTGTGGGGAAGCGACCTCGTGATAGTATGCGTGGACCTGAAGGTACCAAACGCCAATTCCGGCGATCGCCGCACTGCCGACAATCAGGATTCCCAAGATCCGTCCCTTCATTGAAAACTCATTGCGAAATGCGCCGCATCCAGCCCCATCTCATTGAGTCCGGCCAGCCCACGTCCCACGACAGTTCCAGACGCAGGTATAAGGTCGATCCGCGTTTTCCGTGCGCGACTCATCAGTCTATATCCTGGCCGAAGCAGAGACCGTTTCCGTCAGGGTCGCGAAGTTCTATTTCCCGCATTCCGTACACGGTGTCCTTCGGACCCTTGACAGACACGCCCCGGCCCCGCAGCGCAGCCGCGAGTCCATCCACGTCATCGGTGTGAAAGTATGCGCGCCAGCCCGGAGACGGTTCGGGATCAGCGCCATGCCATGAGTCGACAAAGACAGTGGCTCCGCCGAGGTGGAATATGCCGAAACGGGCCGGGTTTCCGCCTTCCTCGCCCACGGTAAAGCCAAGCGTACCTGTCCAGAAGTTCCGGGACACAGCATAGTCGCTGGAACGCAGGACCGGGACTGACGATTCCAGTTTCATGCCGCCTGTCCCCCTGCCTCGGTTCGCACGAAAGCTTCCACGCATTTCCTGGCGAGAGCACGGACACGGGCGATGTAAGCCTGCCGTTCGGTTGGCGAGATCACGCCTCTTGCATCTAGAAGATTGAACAGATGGCTGGCCTTGATGCACTGGTCATAGGCTGGATGCGCCATGACAATGCGTCCGCCGGTTCGGGGGTCGGTGTCCGGTTCAGCCAGAATTCGGGCGCACTCCTTTTCGGCATCAGTGAACTGGCGGAACAGGGTCTCCGGGTCAGCCACGTCGAAATTCCAGCGGCTGTATTCCTCTTCAGTCTGCCGGAATACATCACCGTAACTCAGCGGAATCGGAGCGTTTGGATCGTTGAACGGCATATCCATCACGTGGTCGACGCCAAGCACATACATCGCGAGCCGTTCAAGTCCGTAGGTCAGCTCTCCCGGCACGGGGTGGCAGTCCTGGCCACCTACCTGCTGGAAATAGGTAAACTGGCTGACTTCCATTCCGTCGCACCAAACCTCCCAGCCAAGCCCCCAGGCACCAAGTGTCGGGCTTTCCCAGTCATCCTCGACGAATCGGATGTCGTGAAGTCCCATATCGATCCCGATCGCCTCCAGCGAACCGAGATAGATGTCCTGGAAATCTGGCGGGCTCGGCTTTATCAGCACCTGAAACTGGTAGTAGTGCTGAAGCCGGTTAGGGTTTTCGCCATACCTTCCATCGGTCGGTCGCCGAGAGGGCTGCACATATGAAGCAGCCCAGGGCCGCGTCCCAAGGGAACGCAACGTCGTTGCGGGATGGAATGTACCAGCGCCAACCTCCATGTCGTAGGGCTGCAGCACGGCGCAGCCATTTGCGGCCCAGTAGGTCTGCAAACGCAGGATGATGTCCTGAAACGAACAGGGAGCGTCAGCCATGGATTCCTCGCAGAAAGTCCCGCATCCAATATGCACCGCCTAAGGTGGGGTCAATCAGGTCTTGATCCAATGGCCTCCACTCCACGCCCAGTTTGGCGGCCACCACGTCGCGGAATTGCCACTCTTCAGAAATGGGACAGAACGGCACAGGCAGCGAATGCCCGAAGAAGTCCCGTTCCACCGTCATGCCCGTGCTGAAACCGCTGAACCTGCTTCCGTTTTGCTGCGAAACGTGAATATCAAGGCAAATCGCAGGCAAAACGGGTAACGTTGACTATGAAACAGGCAATTCTGGCAATGCCGATTTTCATTTCCACCCTTTTTTGTGG
>JAJEAY010000236.1 GCA_022824145.1 Rhodobacter sp.
GGGCAACGCCAACAAGGGCCTGGCGCTCATGCGCCAGATCATGAACCACGCGGTCGACGACGGGCTGGTCGACGCGAACCCCGCCCGGCTGACGAGGACGAACCCGAGGCCCCGGCTCACGAGGTTCCTGTCGGCCGAGGAGATCGTCCGCCTGCACGAGGCGCTCGACGCGTGCGTGGCCGAGCGGCCCGACCGCGAAATGCAGGCCGAGATCATCCGTCTCCTGCTTTATACCGGCTGCCGCAAGAGCGAGATCAAGGACCTGCGCTGGTCCGAGGTCTGCAGCGACGCGCTCCGTCTCGCCGACGCCAAAACCGGACCGCGAACGGTGTTCCTGAGCGCGGACGCCCGCGCCGTCATCGACCGCCAGAGGACGGGACGGGAAGGCACCTTCGTGTTCCCTTCTCCCGTCGTTCCGGACAAGCCCTTGGGCGACGGGCTTTCGCTGTGGCACCGGGTGCGCGTGCGGGCCGGCCTTGCCGACGTGCGGCTTCATGATCTGAGACACACCTACGCCTCGCAAGCGGTCATGCAGGGGATTCCGCTGCCCGTCGTGGCGCGGCTGTTGGGTCATAGCGAAGCGCGAATGACCCTGAGATACGCCCATGTCGGGGACCGCGAGATCGTCGAGGCCGCGGAGAGGATCGGCCAGGCGATCTCGCAGGCCCTGGACGGTCCCGACTGAGGGGCCAGACCCGGAGCGCCGAACTGGGGACGCCAAGACGTCCGAGCCCATTCGACCGCATTCCCACCAAAGGATCCGCATGGGCTCGATGAAGTGGGCGACGAAAACGCGCAGGAAAATGCGGACATGACTTGTACGCCGTTGAAACTGAAAGTCTCCTACCTTAGGCGTGGCCACGGTGCCCTTGGACCCCGTGCGAACCAGTTTGTCCACGGTCGACAATGCGCTTGTCGACGCACCTGCTCGTTACCGTCTTGAAGCAAGGACGGAGGCGCCCTTACCGGGCACCTCCGTTTGCTCCAGCGTGTTGACATATCGTTGAGAATCGCAGTTACTCCGCGCATGGCAGGAAACTCAACAACACAGTCCGGAAACCGCTCGGCACGCCTTCGACCGGCCCTTGCCGCGCGCGCTCCAGGCCCTCGTGTCCAAAATTAGATGTTCCACCATATGAAACGACAATCACACGGCATTCGGTCTCGATGTTCAGCCCATCAGCTTGCGGAAAGAACTGAACCCATCGAAGACGGTCGTCCCCCGGGTACAACAGACACCCATTGGGCTATAGGTCATAAGGACCGATTCGAAGCAGTTGGCGCGGGTTGCCAACATAGCCGCAGTTAGGATTGAATGGTTGACGCTTGGGAGTCATGAAAATGCATGCTACCTCTTTCGACACTACCCTTCAGTTGCAGCCAGAAAGTCCAACGCTCTGAAAATTTCGAAGCGGTTGCCCTAGGTCAGCAACCGGCCTCCAATCACCGCGAATGACGACAAATGGAGAATGCTAGTGTCGGTGCCAGCGCATGAGGTAACTGTATCGGACACCATACAGCTGATTGATGAACGATTTTCTTCCACTCTCCAGGCTTTAGCGGCAGGAAATTTCGTCCTTTGGGTTGGTTCTGGGATTTCCAGAGATCGCTTCCCTATGCTCGACGGACTGATAATTAAAGTTCTGGAATTTCTCCGAAGCCGTATCGACCCCGAAGCGCCGAACTGCAAGTATCGCAATGCCCTTATTGACGCCCTAGACATGGCCGACCTCGAACAGATACAGAAAGATGGACTCGATCTATTGCAGCCAGTCGATACTTGGGATCTCGGCATTACAAAAACAATAACGAAACGGCTTTCAGGACAGTATTCTGAATTCCTCAACATTCGTGTCGATAATGAAGACAACGATTTTCTTATCCACGAAGGTATAGACATTATCTCCACTTATGCTGATCCAACCATTACTCCGGACTTGGAACACTTGTGCCTTGCAGCGCTTATGATCGAGGGTGTTATCACTGATATTGCTTCAGCCAATTGGGATGATCTAATTGAAAGGGCTTATGCAGATTTGTCCGACAAGGAAGATGGCCTTGCCATCTGTGTCGCATCTCATCAATTGCAAGATCAAGGAACAAAGCCAAAGCTAATAAAATTCCACGGCTGTGCAGCTAGTGCAAAAGATAATCCAAATTATTTCTCCGAACTAATCGTTGCCCGGAGTGCTCAAATTGCTGACTGGGGAAGTAGCCATAAGACTATTGCAATAAAGGATTATCTTAAAGGACTCATCGGCCAAAAGAGGACATTGATGCTTGGGTTGTCTGCGCAAGACTACAATATCCAATACCTGTTCCGTGAAGCCCGCGACACTCTGAGCTGGACTTGGGAATCGGATGCACCTGCCTATCTGTTCTCCGAAGATCAACTTGGTGCAAAGCAGGACGACCTTTTGGAAAACGTTTATCGCGCTCAATACAACGGTCCAAAACGTGCCACGATCAAGAACGGATCCGTGATTCGTGCGTTCGCAAAACCACTTCTTCTTGCTCTCCTTCTTCAGGTTTATACGGAGAAACTGAAACGAATCGCTGGTCGAGCGGAGGATCTACGCGATGAAGTCTTGCACGGTTGTGTAGCTAACGGAATAGAGGCTGTGAGAGACCGAATTGCAGGCGAGGAACCCACCGATAAAGCGAAGTGTGTTGAATTCACCAGTGCAATACTATTCGGCATGTCCCGAGTACGTCGTCTCACTGTTACGGGAGTTTTGGCTAACGAAAATGCTTCCTACATGCCAATAGGTCTCACTACAGTGGATGAAATTGACATCGATCCGGATGTCGAAAGCTCCGGACTACCGGAAGCCGCCGTAGCATTGTCAATCTTGGGTCAAGGATTGCAAAAAGACACTTGGAAACTCGACTGTGCTAGCCCTGCAAGCGCTCCCCGCGCATGCGCAATAGTTTGCAAGTCTGAAACATCTGTTCCGATCTATGTGGCCGCAAGTGGCGGCGTGGCGGGCCGTCTATTCGCCGATGGCGTGATCAACGACCATTCTTCGGCGGTTCTCATCCATAGTGAAGCTGTACCCGAGCGGTTACAGCGAAGTCCGGGAAGGATTGGCAATAGGCGATCGGGCGAACCCGGGCTACAGGAGGTGAGTGTAAGGGATCTCCTAGCTCGAGATCTTTCATCCGACGAATTGTTCCAGGAATTTCGCATGGAGACGTCCCTATGACTGTCTCAGACCCAGTTGAAGCTGTTGTTGCCTATCTTGAGGAGCGGGACTTCATACGATGGCCCGAGCCATTGATGATCCGAGGCGTCAAATTCTCTTTCGACGCCGTACTCCATGGGCCAGAAGGCTTCAGCGATCTAGTGCTCGTGTGCGACACACTCGAACATGATCGGGACGAAGACATTGTTCGGAAAGTTCTGGGGCTTGCACGCGCCCTTGACATGGCGCGAAAAACCAATCCGATCACAACAGTGATTGTCGGTCGTCGCCCCGAACTGTCCCTCATAGCTCAACTGACGAACGTCAGCCGGGTATTGGCTTTGGGCGCACTTGATGCGGCTGTTGATGTTACTGCGCATCTGGACAATTGGCTCGCTGTCTTGACGCCTCTACAAATTGCGGCACCGACCGAATCTGTTGCCGATCCAATGACCGAACTGCGCGAGGCTGCATTCGGGCTACGATCCGATCTTCTAGCATTGCTTGACGCAGCGGTTGACGGAGAGAAGAGCGTGCGCCTCAAGGTGAACGCATTGATTGAGAAGGATTTGGTACCGTTCCTGGAGGAGAACGAGTGAACCGGCGCCTCACCAGTCTCCGTCTTGAGAACTATCGAAGTATCCGGGGACGGCACACATTCAATCTAGACGCACCCGTTGTCTTGATTCATGGTGCCAATGGCAGCGGAAAGACTAGCTTGTTGTCCGCCCTTGAGATAGGACTCACTGGAGAGGCTGTTGCAATGCAACGGTCCGACTCCAATTATTTGTCCCATCTTGTCCATAAGGGCACGGACGAGGCTACCATTGAAGTACGATGCCGCCACGATGCCTTCGAGCCGCTACTTTCAACATTACTTATTCAACACGGTGCAGTGATCGGCGAACTCGCATTACCTCAACAGTATCGTAGACTTTATACTGAACGGTGCTTTTTGGCGCAAACCACCCTATCTCAATTGCTCGACATCTATGAGCAAAGAAGCGGGAAGGCAGATGATGCGCTTACCCGATTTGTACGTGACCTAATCGGTCTCGACCGTTTCGATAGTCTGCTTGCGGGAATACATCATACGCGCCACTTAGCTCGCTTTCGACGTGCATTGCCCGTATACGCTGAGGTTGAACGTGAGATTGGGCGCAACGAACGTGAACTTCGCGAAATTGATCAGAATCTTGACGCGGAACGAGAGCAACTCTCTGAGTTAAACGAACTACTAGGAGACAGCCTTGAAGCGCTCGGTCACTCCCGCGATTCAATTGAAGCAGATTTGGTCCGTTGGTTGAACACTGAAGACGACGAAAGTCGCACAGTGGCGCTCCGAGGTCTGTCTCGTGAAGTCTCCTCAGCTCTCACGCAATTGCGAGAGCTCGATGAAACTGCTGATCTAAAGCGGCTCAAAGTGGCGGAGTCTGTGGCAAAGAAAATTGAAACCCAGTGGAACGCTTGGCAGACTCAGCACCACGCCAGCCTATCCCATGCGCTCTCACTCTTCAGCGCCACCACTGGTGAGGCAGAGTCCAGTGACAGCAACGACTACGCCGAGACGGTGAGGACCGCCCTTGATCGGCTAGAAAAACAAACGGCACAAATCAATGCCAAATTGCAGGCAGATAACGAGATCGAAGCAACGCTTTTGGAGTCCCAAGTAGCCTCTGAGAAAGCATCTGAGCGGATAGATCGCCTTGATCTCCGCATTAAAGACATCTCTCTAGACACTGGCGCTTTGGCACGTGCACTTTCCGAGATTGAGCCCTTCTTGGTGGATGAAACCTGTCCCGTCTGTCATCGAGACTTTAGCGAAATAGACGGCCCGCCATTGCACTCCTATTTGACCGAACAAATTTCCCGTATCGCGGTTGCCGCTGAAGATCTTCGAGAATTTACCACTCAACGACAGTCTGAAGCCCGACTCAAGGAGGTTGCGGATCTACGGATCGCAGATTTGGAGAAGCGGCGCCGTACCGCCACGCAGCAGGCCGAAGATGAGAAACAATTGACCAGAATTAGCGAGGCTCGCATTGCGCTGGAAGCTGTTCGTGACGCGGCTGACGCAGGTACCAAGATTCTCGGTCGCCGCCGGCGAGCCATGGCTGATCTGTCGAACCTTCGGCGAGATATTCAAACTTTAGCAGGCTTGAGAGAGTCTATTCTCCAGTTCCCTGACCGTCTTGGCCTTGATAGTCCTCCAAACGAAGAAAGTGTCGAAGAGATTCTAAACCAATGCGGCGAAGTTGTATTCTCGACAATTCGAAAACTTGACAATCGGATTGCACTAAAATTGGCAACGAACTTGACATTGAAAAAAATCGAGACGCAAACGAATGAGATTAAGCGGTTGACCATTGATCAAGACGCACGACGAAGACGGCTCAAGGATTTAAAGCATGCCCTTCGCCGAAGCGAAGATACACGTAGCGAGGCGCGGAAGCTGGCTGGCCATGTTGAAGAAGTTCGGACAAGTATCGTCGGCAGAGTATTCAGTGAGCAATTGAATGCAATGTGGCGAGATCTCTTTGTAAGGCTTGCTCCCGACGAACAGTTTGTCCCGGCGTTTAGGGTTCCCCAAGAAACAACTCGTAAGCTTGAAGTACAACTCGAGACCCGCCTTCGGAACGGCGTTAGTGCGGGCCATCCCAAGTCCATTCTTAGCTCCGGCAATTTGAACACAGCAGCGCTCACTCTCTTTCTTTCTCTCCATCTCACGGTAGAGCCGATTCTGCCTTGGCTTGTGATAGATGACCCAGTACAAAGCATGGATGAAATCCATACTTCGCAATTCGCAGCTTTGGTTCGAACCTTGGCAAGGCAGGGCGGTCGACAAGTGATAATTGCGGTCCATGAGCAAGCGCTATTTGATTACTTAGCACTTGAGCTTGCGCCATCTTCAACAGATGATCGCTTGAATACAATTCGACTTTTTAAAGAGGCTGGCAAAGATACTAAGGTTGTACAAGACACAAGAATTTGGGATCCTTCTTCTGTCTTTTCGCTACCCAAAGCGCAAGGTGCATAGCAGGCTACGGAATAGTTCTGGCGTTTCTGCGCATGACGTGATTCGCTACGCTCCAGGCGACACGTTAAGCACAGTGATCCGAGGCACGGAGGAAAGCACCGGCAGCCCTTGCAGCTATGTGGACCTGGAAGCGCGGGCGCCTAGGGCTCACTCTTTGCGGGCGTTGCGCGATCTGACAAACGTGGCGCTGCGGGAAATGTTGGGAGAACTCATGGCGCATTGTTCGCACACGAGCCGACCCACGATTGGCGTCGAGAATGTTAACGGGTACCTAAGCGAAAACACCGCCGGTCAGGACATCAAGCAATCAGAAAGACTGACATCACGGCGACGGAGCGAGTCTAGGACGCGGCCGAAGCTCTCACGTAGAATGCGCGATATGCCTGGCACCGAACGTTGCCTGCGGACAGAGTCTCTGAACACTTTGCTGCTCGGCATTGCCTGTATCTCCATGGGTAAGCCTCGCCCGCGCGAAAAGTCGAAAAACTCGTGACCGTTTCGCAAGAAATTGATAATAGACAAAAAAACTTCTGCCCGAAATTCTTGACCAGCTGCGCAAGAGTTGACCCTATGTAGAAAGATGACTAGAATGAAATAAGACGTGACCGATATGGAAACAAATGCCGAAACAGGACCAATTGTCTTCGAGTATGCGCAGATCAAGAAACACATCACGCGACTAGAACGCCCGCTTCACGAATTCCAGGAACTCATGAACGAACTCCACCATCACCTAAAAAACATCACCGCGTCGGATTTCGCGCCTGCGACCAAGACGATAGATTGGGAAGCCTTCTCGAAGGATGCTGACGAAATCCAGAATCGGCCCAAGGACCAGAAACCTATGGAAGCGAGCTTGCTCGACGCCGGCCTTGCTGACATGTTGCCTAACCTGCGGTGATTGGACTTCGGCAACTTCCTACATGATCCCCTCAGCAAAGAAAGCACGGACCGCGTGGACAGCACTCAAAACACTTCCAAGCTTTCTTCTCCAGCACCGCTCGAACTTTTTGTCGCCTCGGTTTCCTGGAAAGGCCATGTAAAGAGGCTTCGCCTAGAACCTGGAAGCACTTCGCTTGATGTCCCGCGCTCCGCTTGCCTCAAAAAGGGAGACAAACTGCTTAAAGAGCAAAATAAGATCTCCGTCCCCTGCGACAACGGTTCCTGTCAAATTTTACCGATCTATGCTTCATCCGCCACACTTTCTTTAGGTGGTCTGCAACTTCCCGTGCTAATCAAAGAAATTACCGATGCCGACGAGTACTTCGCCTATACTCGCCTAACCGACCTCCACTATAGAGGCCAAACAGTGCACGGTCGCACTGCCAAGCTCATAGTCCGAACATTTGATCCGGCGTACCCTATGGTAGTAGGTTTTATTGAATTAGCCACTCCTTTTTTTATGAATAAGCCACGATCGCGCATACTTGATGCGCATTTTTCCCAAGGTCACATAGGTTGGGAGAATTGGGATATCCAAACCTTAAGGAAAAACATACATCGAATAGTGCGGATTTCAAGAACTGTCGTATCTCCTGAATTCAGAGGCTTCGGAGTAGGTGGCCTCTTAGTTGAGCATGCCGCAGAGTTCGCTCGTAATCGCTGGCAGATCGCCGGTCAAATGCCGTGTTTCATGGAGATTTCAGCAGATATGCTGAAGTTTGTTCCGTTTGTCCGACAAGCTGGCATGCGCTACATTGGAGAAACCGAAGGAAATCTCTCTCGTGTGGAAAAGGACATGCATTATTTGATCAAACGTTTTGGCGACGGAAACACAGACACAAAGGAGTTCGAACAAATTTCTGGCATTCTGGATCAGCAAATTGCTCGAATGAAGACATCCCTTTTGCTCATGCGCGAGCAAAACATCACTGCTAAGCAGTTCTTCAGGCGGCTTCGTCGGTTGTCGGTAAACGCCGTGCTTCGGGATTTTGATCTTTTTCGGGGAATCATTTCATTACCTAAGCCTACCTATATTATGGGATTAACCAGGTATTCTCAAGAATTTCTAGATGCTCGGCTTGCTTCTATTGGTCCCACAGAGCCTTCTTGCACCGCACCGATCCAAAGCACTCCCCTCTCTGGCGTCACACGACTTACTGGCCTGACCATCACATACACAACGCAAGTACGTCGTACTGTCGCCACCCACGCGATCCAGCAAGCTTTCGATATTTCGCCAACTAACATACTTACCAGTGCAATAGACGGCCTTACCTGCGAGATCCCCCCACGCAGCATCGTTTTGGTCGAGGGTCCGTCTGGGTCTGGAAAGACTACGCTACTGGAGTCCATTTTAAATAAGGACTTTGCCGACACTGTTAGGGTCGAAGGAGAAATTAGCCTACCTGAAGGCTTTCGTCCGTATTCATTTCAGCCCATAAGATCCCGGAAGTCACTTGTCGAGCTATTTGGCGACACAGAGATAAAAAACGCTTTGTACTTTCTTGGACGCGCTGGCCTCTCAGAACCCTTTCTTTATCTCAAGCGGTTCGATGAACTCAGCAAGGGCCAGCAATATCGAGCATTATTGGCAAAGATGCTGGCTTCCACTTCGAACGTGTGGATAGCAGACGAATTTTGTTCCAATTTGGATGAGATAACCGCGAATCTAGTTGCTGACAACGTTCAACGTATAGCAAGAAAACACGGCCTAACGGTTATCGCGGCCACTTCAAACCCTCAACCCTTCATTCATTCCCTACGGCCGGACCTTGTCATCCGCCTTAGTAGCACAGCGCAGAGCGCAGTGCTGACGGGAGTTGACTACGTTCGCGCCCTCAACATCGCGAAGCGTCGCTCATCACCACTACAAAGTCTTGCTAGCCAAGACCAGTCATTGTTGTTTTCCGCTTCTGGCCCAACCACGACGATGATCTATCGAGGGCGGAAACAAGTTCAAAAGGGTCCATTGCTCTTATCTCACGGTGATTTTCAAGAACTCGTTCTCGTGATTCGGCAGGCACACCGGCGATACGGAAAATTGTCCGGTACGGACGAAATCCTTGACAACATCGACAATCCGTTTGACGTTAAAGCGCACCTAAGCCGAACTTGTCCGGAACTGGCCGACAATAGCTTCATTACGATCGTGGAAACTCAACGGATACATGGGGGTCTGTCTGATGCCGGCTAAGTTGCCGATCCTTGGCCACATTGGCAACGTTAGGAAAGTAGAGGTCGCCGATCCAATTGAAAGGGCGACCTACCTTGCCCGGGGCCGGCATCTCCTCATGGGGCAACGGCGCAATCGCGGAGATGTCGATGCCCTTCTTCTATTGGGAAAGTGCATTGAACAAACACGCGTTTCAAACAAGTTCGACTCCAATGTTTGGCTTGACATTCATACTCCGCATGTCGTCTTTGTCTGCGGGCGTCGGGGTACTGGTAAGAGTTATGATCTAGGGATTTTGGCAGAAGGCCTGTCATTAAATCAACAATCCAAAGTTACTACCAAGGAGCCTCCTATTACTACGGTTTTCTTCGACACTCAAAGCCAGTTTTGGGCGTTGCTTGAAAAACCCGACGATCGGTTAGAGCAGGACCAGGAGCAACTCGAGCAACTTGGACAATGGGATATTCCTCCCAATGGAGTTCCATCCGCACAGCTCTTTTCTCCATTTGGCGACTCAACAGGTCATCGTAAGGTCATTGAATTTGCCATTGATCCCTCGGAGTTGGATCTGGAAGATTGGTGTGGCCTCTTCGATCTAGACATTTATTCTCCTCAGGGTCAATTAATTCGAAATCTTTTGACGAAAGTGTCTAAAGATGGGTACAGCTATGCACAGGGTCCTTCGAGTGGGCCACATCGTAAAATTCAACCACAAGAGGAGTACGATCTGGACGACTTGATTCTTTGCTTACAGAACGATATTGAAGTGAACGAGAAAGCACAGCGGCAAACGCGTGACGCAGTTCTTTGGAAGTTGGAGGCGCTAAGAGATAGTAAGATTTTTAAAAGAGGAGGTATCGACATTCGAGAAGTTTTAATACCGGGACAGCTCAGCATTTTTCTCCTTAGAAACTTGGACGACGCCACAAAATCATTGGTTGTAAGTGTAGTCTCTAAGAAAGTATTTCGCATAATGGGAAGATATCATACGGAACGTAAGGCAGCAGAGCGCTCAACAGGATCGATGTCCAGCGACTTGTTGGGGTTGCCGCCTGGCGTGTGGATGCTCATTGATGAAGCGCACTTGATCTGTCCGTCAGATTCTAATACGGCAGCTAAGTCCATTTTAATTGATTACGTCAAGCGCGGACGGGACGCCGGTCTGTCCTTGGTTCTTGCAACCCAACAGCCCTCAGCTGTTGACTCGCGGGTCGTTAGCCAAGTAGACCTTCTTATTGCTCATCGTCTCGTTGTGGACGCAGACATATCGGCCGCGCTAGCTCGAGTACCTGCCGATTTTCCGAAACAAGTGTCCTTTGGTGGTGCAAAGATCTCTGATCGACTGGGACTAATCAGAGCTTTGGACACTGGAGAGGCTTGGATTGCCGATGCGGAAACAAGTCGTGCGGTCTTGGTAGCCATGCGGCCTAGGGTATCTGCGCACGGCGGCGATGAACCTAAGGTAGTATAACTCATGAGCTTGCTTGGCCTTCTCCAAAAACGCCCACGCATTCGCCGCGAGTTATCGCGCAGGATCGGTTACACCAACGGCCTGTACGACATCCATAGGTTCGCCAGAGTCTCTTCGTACCTTCATGAAATGGCACCCGCTCCCTCTGCATCCCTCCGTGGAGCTATACTAGACAGAGAAAAGGTGACGGGACCAAAATACGCCGATGGTGTCATCGATGTAGCCCGCGCACTAGGATTGATTCACAAGTCAGGCACGACCCTAACTCTGTCCGACAATGGGTCCGCGCTCCATGCCATTCAACACTTGGAGCCATCTCAACAAGCCACGAGAGCTTTGCTTTTGTACTCCGTGCTTGAGTTTGACGGGGACGCAACTCTCAACCTTCTCGACATATTGGCGGCTACCAACCCTGGTCCTCAGATTGGAGAACTACTTGTAGCTCGCCTTCTCCGAATTCTGGAACTTCGGGCTGATTGGATGCAAGCAAACATTGAGGTAAAATCTGTCAAGGACTTCGTAATGCAAGAGTTAACAGATTCCATTCGCCGACTAGAGTCAGCCGTGGATCCTAATCGCAAACAGGCTGACTCGTGGTCCGCCTTCACGAACCAAGCTAAACTCTCCGCCGAACAACGATTGCAGAGATTTTACGCCCACACCATTAATCCGAGAAGAGGATGGCTCAAGGATCTCCAATGTATCGAGAAAAATGGAAGTGGCAACTACGTAGTAACGAAATCAGGGCGCCAGTTACTTTGTTCCTTTCAAAACGCTTCCTGTTATACTGAAGGAATATTTTTCTTACCATTTTCGTTGGAGATGTCGACGCTTTTGGGGACTTCCAAGCCAGAGGCAACCAGAAACTTGTATTGGAAGGCAACAGCATCTTCATTCGGCACGCCACCTAAAGAAACACATTTGTCACCAGAGGATCTGTTTCGGTTTGTCCTGAAAGTTTACCCACTGGTGAAATTTCCCTTGTTTAACGAAGCCGCAATTGATTCGGTCTTTGTTGCCTTAGCTGCTTTAGGCGCCCAAAACGCTCAATATATGACGCGGGATATCTTTGACGATGCTTTGGAAGAAACGATTGCAAGATACTCAGATCGGCTTTACCTATTGCGCCAACGTCACGGGGCCACTGGCTACATTGCAATAAAGAACACTTTAAATTAGGGTATCAATCATGCAAACCAGCCATACTTCGCTCGTAACGCCAGTTTTGGGCAACGACGTAGCAAAGGAAGTACTCCAGTGGATTGGCGCTTTCCGCATGTTAAGCAATGCAACTATTATTTCCTTTAATTTGCAAGATTATGACTTTTGGGGGAACGGTGTGCTGTCCCATCATCTCCTTCGGCAACTCTCGTTTGGAGCGCACATCACCGTGATGACAACGCCACCGCCAGGCAACAACGGAGCAGGAAGCGCGTTCAAGAGCAAGTTAGCGTTGCTAGAGGCGTTGCACAATAGAGGTGCTTGTGTCTATGTGCATCCGGATCTGCATGCGAAGGCGTACCTGTTCCGCGATGACAGGGATGAGGAAATGGTTATAGTTGGTTCGCCGAACCTCACGGACAGAGGATTTGGGACAAGAGGCGCCCAGAAGTCCAATCTCTTGGAGTTGGCGCTGCTAACCGCTGACCCGGGAACTTACTCTTGCACAGCACAGTTGATTGGCGCAAGGCTAATCGGCAATCCGGGCACGTTGGATTTCGGCGCTTGGGTAGCAGACAATCTTGACAAAGTAGCTCAAGCAAAGGGAGCCCCGTAGGATGAACGCGACACTTTCATTGGCCAAATTGACAAGTAACCCATTTACGCTTGTGCCCACGGATCCGGTCACAAACTGGGCGGGTTACGCCGACCTGAAGTCGGCACTGTTGGACATGGTCGGATCCTGTAGATCGGATCAGGTTGGTTTGTCAGAATTTGCAATCTTGCATGGCGAGTTGGGTACTGGGAAGTCACACGCCTTAAGGTACCTCAGTTACGAAATTACCGAGAGGGAGAAGGAGGAGTTTAGATCTCCGTGCGTCTATCTGGAGACATTGAAAGTCGCCGCAAACCCGAACTTCTTGACGCTGTACAAAAAGGTTATGGATCAGTTAACACCGCACATTAAGGAAACTGCCGAGTGGCTCGATATGACAATAGAGGACACAGCTAGACAGCGACTACCCGATGGCAGACGGAATGATCAAGAAGAGGAAATCGAGCGAATTTATCAACAATCAGATGTGACTCCAGGCTATCCACCACTTGCCCGCCTACTTAGAGGAGTTAATTCGGGATCCACAGAGGCTTTGGCAGTTCTGCTTGGCGAAAAGTTATCGGGCGCGAACGCGATGCAAAAATATAATGCATATGGTATGACGGGCGCGATAGACTCGGAATACGACACCACGAGATGCTTGGGTGCATATGTTAATTTGTGTACCCAAGGAACCAAAGCCCTTAATGATGGAGAGATTATGGCAAGAAACAAGGCGTTCTACTTTTTCTTCGATGAATTAGAAATTTTGGGAGATTTTCGCCCGCAGGAAGCGCTAAGTGTCAATCAGGGACTTCGCGACCTAATTAACGCTTGCCCGGAGAATTGTTGCTTTTTGATTGGAATGACAGGGGATGTAAGGGGAATTTATGGACTATTGACCCAAGCGGTCATAAGGCGCATGTCCCGAGAGCCATTGGAGATCCAACCCCTAACCACGGATGACGCAGTTGAGTTTCTGAGGCAGGTGCTAAAGGCCCACAGATCCGATGCAAACGACCCGGATGAGTACCCATTCTTGGAGGAGGCGCTAATTGCGATCGTCGAGGCGACACAGATCAAGACACCCTCGGAATTGTTCCGAGGATGCCGTCGTGTGTTGGAAAAATCGGTCCTTACAGGCGCCCTGAGTGCAGGCGGTGTTATTGATCACACCATGGTAGCGCAGACACTTTAGTAGAAACCCGGCCTTCCCCCTGTGCGTTTGTCCGTTGCCATGAAATAGGGCGCGTTACGCGCCTTGAACACATTCTTACTGCTTTCGCAAGGTCCGTGTCCGACTGACCGCCTGTCACGTCCAAACCCTTGCGTTCATTGACCCTTGCCCGCTCCCTGCATCAAGCCCCAACTCTGGTCGTAATCGCACCGTCATCCGCAGCAGGCGCAGCTCCCACACGTCCCCTTCCCGGTACATCGTCCCGTCGCGAAAGTGCTCCGTCGCCTCCATGTCCGGCCAGGCCGTCTCCGCCCTCATCCTTGCCACGCTTGCAAGCGAGAGCGTGCCGTTCGACGTGGCCCGCAAACCTCCGCCCCCCTCGGCCGCCATACACAGCAGGACCATCGCATTGGCGACGAAGGCCGATCCGGACAGTTCCTCAGCGTCGAGTCCGGGCGAGACGCGCAACGCTCCATTGCCTGGCGGGTCGTCTTCTCTCAGCGCCTGAAGACTCTCCGGATCGAGCATCGGCCACACCGATTCCACCACGCCCGGCCAGTCCGACAGTTCCCGCCTGACCGTCATCGCCGATCCTCCTCCCCCGTCGAATGCCGCAGACCGCCTTGTCCGCATTTCGACATCAATGACGGCATGTCGGCTCCGGATCAAGCTTTCCAGGCCGCCTGCGAGGACGCCGTCCGTCGGCACGGGTCGCCGTTCGCGACACCGGCTGGCCAGCTTCGGATCCCCGGTCACACGCCTCCAGGAGGCTGGGGCCAGCGTTCCCCCGGGCGAAGCCGGGAGCCCTGAAGCGGCCCCGGCACCGCCAGCCGGGAGATCCGCCCATGACCAGACGCCATTCAGGAATTCACGTTCCCCCGGAGTGCCGGGAAATGATCCGGGCCGGCGCCCTCGTCAGTCTTTCGCACAGCGGCGGCAAGGACAGCCAGGCGATGACGATCCTGCTGTCCCGCATCGTTCCCCGCCAGCAGCTTGTCGCCGTCCACGCGCCCCTGGAGGTTGTTGATTGGCCTGCAACCATTGAGCACATCGAAGCGACCCTTCCCGACGGCGTGCCCCTGATCCTCGCGCCGGTCTCCTCCGGCAAGACGCTGCTGGACCGCGTCGAGGAGCGCGGCATGTGGCCGGGAATTCACCAGAGGTGGTGCACTGCGGGCCACAAGCGCGGGCCGATCGAGCGCGAGCTTCGCCGATACCTGAAGGCCCGCCCCCGCTTCCGCGGACGGCTGGTGAACTGCCTGGGCATCCGGCGGGACGAGAGCACCGCGCGCGCGAAGAAGACGCCCTGGAGGAAGAACGAGCGCATGAGCGTCGCCGGGCGCGAGGTCTTCGACTGGCTGCCGATCTTCGATCTCTCGACCGACGACGTCTTCCGCGTCATCCGCGACGCCGGCCAGGCGCCGCACTGGATCTACCGCCATCTCTCGCGATGCAGCTGCTCCTTCTGCATCTTCTCGTCGCCCGACGACCTGCGCCGGGCCGCCGAGCTCCGTCCCGACCTCTACCAGCGTTACGCACGGATCGAGAGGAGCATCGGACACACTCTGTCGCCCACGCGCCGATACCTTCCGGAACTCACCGGCATCCCGATCAGGGCCGACTCCCCCGCCCCTTGTCGCCGCCCGCGGCGCCCACGATTGTCGGCCCAGCGAGAGGATCCCGCGCCTGACCGATAGCGGATCCTCGCACCGATCGAACCGCAGGCAACAAGGCCGCCGCACCCTCTTTCAACACCGATCCGAGCCACCGGCCTTCCGGCACGTCGGCATGGCAGCTGTCCCGCTGCCCGACCTGACCGGCATCCCCGCGCCGCGCCCGGACCTCTCCGGTGACGCGCCGCTCCCCTGACCCGCGCGTCTCGGACATCCCTCGCATCGTCACCAAGGCCCGGCCCGAACCCCGCGCGGAGGCGGAGCCGGGCGGGTCCCCGGGCAGGCGACTGGACGGCGAGCGAGTCCGTCCCCGCCGCGCAACCCCAATCCACCATGGAGAACGCAATGAATGCCATCGCAGCCATGCCCGGACCTGCCGTCCGGGAAATCCCGCTGAGCCTGCTCAGCCTCGCCCCGGAGAACGTCCGGAGGACGCCCCCCGACGCCCATGCCGACGCCGAGATCAAGGCCTCCATTGCCGCGCTCGGACTGCTCGAGAACCTCGTCGTCCGGGCCGACGCCAAGGACGGGGACGGAACCGGACGCCACGCCGTCATCGCTGGCGGCCGCCGCCTCAAGGCCCTGCAGGAACTGGCCGGGGAAGGCGCCATCGATCCCGACCATCCCGTGCCCTGCCAGGTCCGGTCCGGGGACGTCGATTCCGGCGAGGTCTCGCTCGCCGAGAACGTCGTCCGGGTCGCCATGCATCCCGCCGACCAGGTGGAGGCCTTCGGCAAGCTGGCCGCGGCCGGGCAGCCGGTCTCCGCCATCGCGGCGCGGTTCGGCGCCTCCGAGCGGCTCGTCGAGCAGCGGCTCCGCCTCGGCAGCGCCACGCCGGAACTCCTGGACGCCTACCGGGCCGACAGGATCGATCTCGAGGTGCTGAAAGCCTTCGCGGTCACCACCGACCGGGCGCGCCAGCTGGCGGTCTGGGAGCAGGTATCCGCCCAGGGGCACAGGCCGTCCGCCTGGCAGGTGCAGCGGCTCCTGACCGAGGAGCGCGTGCCCGGCTCGTCCATGGTGGCGCGATTCGTCGGCACGAAGGCCTACGAGGACGCTGGCGGCCAGGTGATGCGCGACCTCTTCGCAAGCTGCGACGAGACCGGCACCTGGTTCGAGGACCCGGTGCTGCTCGACCGGCTCGCCATGGACAAGCTCCGGGAGGCGGCCGACGAGCTGGCCACGCGGTGGAAATGGGTCACGCCCATGGTCCGGGTCGCGTGGGAGGACACTGCCAGCTACGGGCGAGTCCATCCCCAGCCCGCCGAGCCCACCGAAGAGGAGCGGGACGAGATCAAGAAGCTGGAGGCCCGGCTGCAGGAGATCGAGGGCCTCGACGACGACGACTGGACCAGCGAGATCGAGGTCGAGGCCGGCGCCATCGAGACGCGGCTCGACGAGATCGACCGCGACGTCGACGCGCGGGCCGCGTACCGCCGCGAGGATTTCGCGATCGCGGGCTGCATCGTCACCATCGGCCCTGTCGACGGGATCGAGGTCATCCAGGGGCTGGTGAAGCCCGGGGACATGCCGGAAAGAACGGAGGACGGCGGCGGCGCCGACGACGGCCATGATGACGCCCGCGTGCAGGATCCGCCGGTCGCCCCGTCCGTTTCGCTCGACAGGGACCGCGAGGCTGCGGCCCGGAAAGAGGCCGGGGTCGGGGTCGGGCTGGCCGACGACCTGCGCTCGATCCGCACCGCGCTGGTCAAGGCCCATCTCGCGACGGACTTCGAGGCCGCCTTCGACCTCTTCCTGTTCCAGGCGGCACGCTCCGTCTTCCTCTTCAGGCATGCCGCGCACGCGCTCGACATCTCCGTCCGCGAGACCGCCGACCGGCCGACGGCGCGCATGAACGACGCGTCTTTCGCGGACTGGTCGCCGGGCGAGGCGATGCTGGAGGACCGCTCCGGCCTGGCGCTCGACTGGATGGAGATCGAGGACGACGGCGAGGCCTTCGCCGCACTGCGCGCGCTGCCCCGGGCCGACAAGGAGGCGCTCTTCGCCGCCTGCGTCGCGCGCACGGTGAAGCCCCAGCTCGCGTTCGAAGCCCTGGCGCGCTCCGAGCTGGAGGCCACGGTCGCACGGCTGGCCATCGACTTCGCTGCCCGCATCCGACCGACGGCCGAGATGCTGTGGTCGCGGATCTCCAAGGGGCGCATCATGGAGATCGCCCGCGCGACGCTCGGCGTCTCCTGGGCCGCCGACCGGGCGCGGATGAAGAAGGCCGAGATCGCCGCCGCGATGGAGACCGCCTTCGCCGCCGGCGACAGGCCGGTCTCGCTCAGCGCGGAGATGCACGCGGCGGCGACGGCCTGGACGCCTCCGGGCTTCGAGGCGTTCGACACCGGGCGCGTCGGCGATCCGATCGAGGACAGGCCCGACGGGGACGCCGGTTCCGCCGACGCCACGGCCCAGGCCGCAAACGGCGCGGACCCGGGGCCGCAGCCCGAAGACGCTGGGGTCGACCTGGCCGCCACCGTCCGGGCCGTGGTCGAGGACGGGGTCGCAGAGATCCGGTCCGGGCTGGCGCAGGCCAAGGCGAACGGAACCGATCCGGGGATCGATGACGGGGCGCCGCCCGCGCCGAACGGCAACGGCCATGCCGAGGCGACCGGACCGGAGGCGGTCTCGAACGGCGCACCCGATCCCGAAGACGCCTCGGACGCGTCCAACGGCGATGCCGATGCGCATGGCGATCCGGAGGCGGGGACCGGAGAGGCCGCCGTGCCCGGGGACCTGGGCGCCATGATCGACGCCGTCAACAGCATCCCGACCGCAGACGGCGGCCCGCGCGTCATCTTCGCCACCACCGGGGCCGCGCAGGAGTCCGGCCAGGCGCCGACGAACGGCCACGACCCGTCCGTCGAGCCGGCGGAGATCCCGGAGTTCCTGCGCGACGTCCGCTGACCCCACGCCGGAACCAAACCATCGGCCCGCCGGGCGCCACGTCCGGCGGGCCGTTCCACGTCCACCTTCCCGACCACGGAGACCTTCCCCGATGAACGACACGACAGTTGCACCCCGCGCGACCATCCGCGCACGCATCCACGAGAGCGCCGTCAAGCGCGTCACCCGCACCTACGCCGCCACCCTGCCCGAGATCCTCGCCGAGACGCTCCAGAACGCGCGGCGGGCCGGCGCCACGCGCATCCGCATCGCGGTCGACGCGTTTGACGCCCCGAACGCGGGCGATTTCCCGGACGGCGGCCGGCCCTCCCTCTCCGTCATCGTGTCCGACGACGGCGCGGGCATCGCCGATCCCGCGCTCCTCCTGAGCTTCGGCGAGAACGGCTGGCCGGACGACCTCGTCCGCCGCGAGGACGCCGCCGGGTTCGGCTTCGCCAGCCTCGCGCGGCGCGGCTGCGCCGTCTCCTCGCGCCCGAAATCGCCGTCGGGCGACACCCGTCCCGGCTGGCGCGTCGACCACGCGCCCGAGCACTTCCTGGGCGAGGCCGACGCGGACGTCCTTCCCGAGGACACCGCGCCGTTCCCGCACGGCACGGCCGTCGCGTTTCCGGCCACGGAGTCGCTCACCGCGATCCGCTGCGCCGCGGCCGCCGCCGCGCGGCACCATCCGCTGCCCGTCCTCTTCGCCGACCGCACCGAGGGCGACACCGCCGACGGCGAGCCGCTGCCTCGTCGGGCGTTCCTCGACGGCGCCGTCCACGCCGAGACCTGGCGCGGCCTGGCATTCGGCGTGTTCCGGAACCGGAACGCCGGCTGGAACGATCCCGACCTGAACTTTCTCGGGCTGACGCTCGCCGTCCGACTGCCGACGATCGAGACCGTGCACGGCGCGATCTGGACCGTGCGCGCCGACGTCCGCGACTGCCCCGACCTGGAGCTCGTCCTGCCCGCCCGCAAGGAGGCGGTCGAGACAGGATTCCTCAAGGAAATGCGCGAGGCCGCCCGCCTCGCGGTCTACCGCGCCATGTCGGCCGATCCCTCCCCGCGCCCGACCTTCGCGGACCAGGCGCGTGCGCAGAGGGCCGGCATCGGGATCGCGCCGCCGCCCGCCGTGCTGCGGCCCTGGCGGCCCGCGCTCGCCGACGCCGACGACTGGCGGGACCCGCCGAAGCTCGCAATGGTCGGACAGGACGCGCTGGTCATGGACTTCGACCCCGATCCGCCCGAGGCGCAGGCGCTCTGGCGCGCCGCCGTGCGCGCCGGGATCTCGTGCCGCCTCTTCGAGGCCGACCGCAGGCTCGCGGGCTACGGCTGGCACGATTCGCTCGACCGGGTGACGGACATGTCGGTCCAAGTCGCGACCGACGGCGCATGGACGGCGATCGGGGACCTGCCCGCGCCCGAACGGACGGACCCCTCCGCCGTGCCCTTGCCGTCCCGTCCGTCCGCGATCCGCATCGCGCTCACCGTCCGCAGGCCCACGGTGCCGCCGGCCACGCTCGACCTGCCCGCCGATCTCGCCTTCGCCGGCGAGGCCTGGTCATGGATCGAGGACGCGCTGCCCCTCGTGACCGGCGACAGCGACCTCTCGCCGCACAGGCTCGCGGACGTGCTCGCCGCCGCCTTCTTCGCACCCTGCGACGACTCGGATTCGGACAGCCGCGAGACCCAGCGGCAGCGCTTCGACGACGACGCGCTCCACCTCGCCACGCGGCTCCTCCTCTCGGACGCGGACGCCGTCCGGACCTCGATCGGCGACGCCGCGCGCCGCGAGCTTCTCTGGCTCTGCCCGAAGGACCGCGCCGTCACGATCCGGATCGCGAGGCCGGAGGTCAGCGTGACGCTCGCCGACACGGTTCCGGATTCGTGAGCGCGCGCCCCGCGACCTTGCCTCCACTCCCGCGGCCCGCGTCACGCCGAACGGAGGGGAGGCCAGCCCGTGTCGGGGCGGCTGTCCGGGCTGGGCGCGGGAAAGTCCGGCCCGGCAGCGATCCATTCGCGACTGAAGGAGACACACATGAAACTCGTCACCAAGGAACTCCACGACAAGCTCATCGCCAACGGGAAGGTGCAGGACGGCGATCCCGTGCCACCGATGAAGCTGTTCAACCCGACAGGCGCGGGCACCTGGCTCGTCACCGAGCTGGATCCGGAGCGGCCGGACGTGGCCTTCGGGCTGGCCGATCTCGGCATGGGATGCCCGGAGCTCGGCAGCTTTAGCCTGGACGAGCTTCGCGCCTTCCGCGGACGCTTCGGCCTCGGGATCGAGCGCGACCTCTGGTTCAAGGGCCGCTG
>JAJEAY010000077.1 GCA_022824145.1 Rhodobacter sp.
CGAGTGCGCCCCGGGTTGGTCAAACCCAACATCCGGTCGACCTGTCGCAGCAGCACCGCGCCGCCGCAGAAAGAGGTCTCCACGAGGCGGCCTTTGCGTTTTCCTGGTTTTCTTGAAGCCGCCGACTCCATGAAAAATGGGGAAATAGTTTGCGAGCCGGATGATCGGCCCCAGAAAGCAAAACCCCCGGCCTCGGCCGGGGGTTTTTTTTGCCGTTTTCTAGGCATATCCCCCAACCTGTGCCTAAACTGCGCTCGTAAAGAAATCATGGAGTCGGAAGCGAGGGAGGAACATGAACCAGGATCTTCACGACAACGGTAAATCGGGGAAATCGAAGCGAAAGCCGAAGCGGCGGCGGAATCGCGAGTCCTGGAATTTAATCTTGCTTATGTTTGCGTTCCACTCGGCCCAGGCGGCGGGCGGCTGGGCGCTGTACCTCGAATTGAAAGCGGACATGTCCTCATTGGAGGGTGGGCTGCGGACCGAAATTTCCTCATTGGAGAGTGGGCTGCGGAGCGAGATATCAGGGTTGCGCGCCGACGTGTCCGGTTTGACCGAGCGTGTAGCGCGTGTGGAAACCCGGCTGGACAGCATTGAAGGCACACCTTGATGCCTGGAGCATCAATTTGCTAGCATCATTGTGTTTCAGTGCTGAACATGCAGGGTCAATCACATGAGAACGACAATTACGCTGGAAGACGATGTCGTGGCGAAGCTGAAAGACCGCATGGCGCGGTCGGGGGCGAGCTTCAAGGAGACGCTCAACGAAAACCTGCGGCGCGGTCTTGAGCAACCGACGGAAGACGAGCTTGCCAGACCGTTTCGCGTTCGGCCCCGGCCCATGGGACTTCGCCCCGGAATCGAACTCGACAACATCGGCGGACTGCTCGATCTGCTCGACGGGCCCGCGCAACCCTGATGATTCTCGTAGACGCCAACCTGCTGCTGTACGCTTACAATCAGGACAGTCCGAGCCACGCGGTTGCCCGGGCATGGCTGCAGAGCGAGATTTCTTCGGGCAGGCCCGTGCGGCTGGCGCTGGTCACCTTGCTCGCTTTCGTGCGCATCGGCACGGATAGCCGCGTATTTGCCGAGCCGCTTTCTCCAGCGGAGGCTTGCGGCATCGTGGAGTCCTGGCTCGAAGCGCCGAACGTTCAGGTGCTGGCGCCCGGGCCTCGAACCTGGACGCATCTGGCGGCATTCTGCGATCAGGGGCAGGCCAGGGGCGCCATGATCATGGATGCGCATCTGGCTGCGCTGGCATTGGAGCACGGCGCCGCTGTCGCAAGCACCGACCGCGATTTCAACCGCTTCGACGGCAGCAGGACAATCAATCCGCTTCTCTAGGAGCCTGCGCCGTAGGAATTCGCGAAAGCGAAAATTCGCTATCGCCACGCCCCTGGCCGGTCGATTGAGGCGAATATTGGTGGATATTCAACGAAATCGACCGGCCAGGGGCGCGGATGAGAGCGGATTTGCAGCCGTGAATTCCTACGGCGCAGGCTCCTAGCCAGGGAGACAGGCAATGAAAACCCCTATCGGCCGCACATTGGCCTTCAGCTTCGACGGCACGGGCAACGAGCCCCGCGATGCCGGGAAGTTCGAGCATGACGAAAGCATCAGCAATGTGCTCAAGTTGCATATCCTCATGGGAGGAGGGCTGCGGGGAGATCTGACCGAAACCCGGACTCCGCTCGGCGCGCCGCAGCAAACCTGGTATTACAACGGCATAGGGACGCGGGAAAACGGGCAGGACATACCGCTCGTCGGCTGGATGGTAACCACGATGGCGGAGCTGGTGAACAGCGCGCTGGCGCCGAAATGGGGCGACGCCAGAAGGATTCTGAACGAGGCGAAAGCGGATCTGATGGAGGCGGCGCCGAAGCCGGAAGACCGGATCGTCGTGTTCGGATTAAGCCGGGGCAGGCTCCACGGGACACCCATGACCAGGAATGGCTGCCCCATCGAACATTGCCAAAAAAATGTTGCAGATTTCCAGGCCAAATCCGAAAACTTCTCCTATACTGAAGTACCATGTATTTGCAGTATCCGGGAGCCCGCGCTGCGCCCTTCCGGGTCTTTGCTTTTTTCCCCCGAAATACAGCATTTTTGAAAATCTTTCCTATCCTTTGTGCCCATGCAAGCGCTCAGGGCAACCGGCGCCACTGCATCCACAGCCTGTAGAGGAAGGAAATCATGGATCAAGCCTTTGACACACACGCCGTATACCGTAAACTTCAAGATTCCGACATGCCCGAGCGGCAGGCGGACGCTATCGTCGAAGTCATGAGCGACACCATGGGAACCCTGGTTACCAACGAGAAACTGACTACAGAGCTTGACCTGCGCTTCGGCAAGGCGAAGGAGGATTTCATCCAACTGAAAGGGGACTTCGTCAGCCTGAAAGAGAGCCTCATTGAACTGAAATCCGAAATGAACGAGCGGTTCACAAAACTCGAAGCGAAACTGGAAACGGATATCGCAAAGTCACAGAGATTGATGATAGCGACAATCCTGGGCTCCTCACTCACCATCGTCGCAATGCAGTTCGCCGCGTTGCTGGTATTCCTTCGGCCACTGCTGGGTGAGTGAGAGAGGGCAGCCCGCCCTCATCCCTGCTCTTGTCTTGCAGGCGGCGTCTGGATCAAGAATTTTCCTCTCCTTGAAAAGCAAAACCCCCGGCCGGGGCCGGGGGTTTTGGTTGAGGGCGGCGGAGCCGCCGGGTTATTGGGATCAGGCTGAATCGAAATCGGCAAGAGCGATAGTCGGTACCGCTGAATCGCCCACCAGCTTGATGACCAGATCGTCCGAACTGTACTTGCCATCGCCATTGGCGTCGATGAATATCCAGCGCGTGTTGTCTTCGGTATCCGTTACCGACACGATTCCGTGTTGCGTGGATTGCGTTCCACCGCCCAACAAGTTTTCGTTGTTTTCCGCGGCGGCAACCGTGATGAAGAATCCACCTCCCGCGGCAGCCTTTCCCTGGGAATCAACGACTCCATACAAGTTGGTTCCTTCGTCGTCGGCAGTGTCGCCTATCGAATACTGGGTGATCGGCTTCCCTCTGACTTCGGCCCAGATTGCTTTTGACAGCACGATCTTGTCTGTGCCAGAAAGAAAATCACTGATCACATCCGTTCCCTGGGCAGCGCGGGCTGTCCCAACGAAGCTCAGCATCGACTCGGATGCGGCGTTGTAGATGAACATGTCAGCGGCGCCACCGCCAGCGAGCATGTCACCGCCTGCGCCGCCGGTGATTTCATCGATTCCGGCGCCGCCGTGCAGGGTGTCCGCTCCGCTGCCACCGAAAAGCTCAAGCGCCTGGGTCAGATCATGTCCGGCAATACTATCGGTAACGTCAAGCCCGCCATTGAAGGTAACACCGCCACTGTTCGCTGATGCATCCAACAGTTCCAGCTTTGTAAGCGCGTCAGTGGCGTCGGTTCCGACATCGGCGCCGCCGATAACCAGCTTCGCTCCTCCTGAGACGAATATCTCTTCCACCGTGGCATCGTCCGTGTCGGCTTGGCCGTCATCGTTCACATCCAGCATGATCGTATTCTGGTAGTCGGCGGCCGTGGGACGGGTCAATGCATTTGTGCCCGCGGCAGCGCTGGCATTGGCGTTTGAACTGATAATCAGCGTGTCGATTTCATCCGCCGCCGTCAGCGTCAGCGTCACTTCACCGTCGGTCTTGGCTTTCGTATCCTTGTTGCCATTGGCAAGGAGGGCGACCTCAAGCTGTCCGCTGAAACGGGGCTCGCCGGGCTTCCTGTCGATCATGTCGTGAATGACAGTTGCCATGGTTCCACCGGCCATATCCTTGTCCTTCGGCTTCTCGCCATGAACGCTGATGCCCATGCCGTCGGTCATGTTCTTGAACGTAACGGTTTCTTCAGCAGTACGAGTTACCCGCACGTTGTGGACACCCAGCATCGCGATGTCGTATGCCGCTTCAGCGTCGTTGCCGCCAGCATCCAGGGTTTCGAAGTTGGCATAGATGGAATGAGACTTCTTGTCTTCGCCGGTGTAGGTAGAACCCGCCGCGCTAGTCAGCATGAGTGTGTCCATGCCGTCGCCGCCATCCACCCGGCTGTCCTTGTTGGCCGCACCGGCCTTGAAGATGTCGTTTCCGGCGCCGAGGTCAACGGTCAGGCCCTTGGCCGCGAAAGTGGCGACGCTGATGCAATCGAAGCCTGAACCACCCATGTAGGATGTGACCGACTTTCCAAAGCCCATGGCTCCCTTGCCAATAATGACATCACCGCTCGCTCCGCTCGCGTCGACTGTCATCAGCCCTTCGAAAGTGGCATCCGCAATCTCCACATTGCCGCTGCCGACAATCGTGATGGACTCCAGGCTCTTCGAGGGGCCCATATCGGGATTGTCCTTGTCGAACCGATTCACATCCAGCACGAGATTGGAGTCCGCCATCACGCTAAGCGACTTGACCGCATTGGAGGCCAGGGCGAAATCGGAATTGCCCATCACATCAATCATGATGTTTTCGGCGGAACCCGCGCCGTCAATGCAGAGCTTGCCCGCCATGGCGCCCGCCTTGTGCTTGCCGTACTTGTTGACGGTGACGTGGAGGTCTTCCGGCATGGGCTTTTCGTCTTCGGTCATGGAATCGTTCTTGACCAGGACGATGGCGTCGGTTCCCGTCAGGCTGACGTTGCTGATCGCATCGGAGTGAACTTTCAGAGACGCGCCGGCGTTGACGAATTCCGTTTTCATGCCCGCTTCCCGGCCTACGGAAGGGGTGGGAATGACATTGCCCAAGCCTTCCGCTGCGCTGATTTTTCCGGATTCGGGATCAAACACGACCGGAATAGCTGTACCACCAGAATCTGTACCTTCTGTGATGGCATTTCCGTCGGAGCCCATTAAGGGTATGGTTCCGTCGTCATTCGCAGCACCAAGCTTGACCAGGGTTCCGGCCTCTGCAGTGTGGCTGTCAGCACCCGTAATGACTACACGGTTTTCGCCATTCTGTCCGACAACGAATCCGTCAATATCGGTCTTTGCCGTGTAAGTTCCCGTTGGGGAAGTAACTTTATCGCCCATGTCGCGGGCAACACCGGTCACGCTGACGCTGGCAACCGTTTTGGACTGACCGCCACGACCGTTGCCATCAACAGTGATGCTCTCGCCTCCGGAAACCATCACGGATTCGGTGTGTCCGGCCGAACCGATGTGAACCATTGAACTACCGCCAGCTTCGACATTCACCGCTCCCGCGGCGCCGACGATAGTTACATCACCTCCGAACGGCCTTTCGGCGCTGACCATTGCGCCATCAACTGTAACGCTGACGTCGCTGGTTCTGCCGTACCGTTCAAGGTTGACCGATTCCAGACCATCCCAGTGGCTCATGTTGGCATCAATGACGCCCACAGTGTTGAGAATCGCATTCTCGACATTGCTTACGCTTTCCGCGCCGAGCTCGAGGTCTTCGGCCGCGACCACGCCATAGATGGCGATGGTGTCGTTGCCGTCGCCGCCGTCGATGTCGTCGAAGGGATTGAGGGTTTCCTGGAAGACATTGCTCACCTGGGCCACGGGTTCGGCCACGATGAGGTCGTCCGCCATGGTGCCGTCAATATCGTCGCGCACG
>JAJEAY010000168.1 GCA_022824145.1 Rhodobacter sp.
CTGGCCCGGAGGGTCTCCCGCCGCAGGAAGGGCAGCCGGAGAAGGGAGCGGGCGAGGCGCCGGCTTGCGAAGGCGCGGCGGAAAGCCGCGAACCGCCGCCGCGACTGGCAGCATCAGGTCAGCCGAAGGATAGCCGACAGGACCGGAACGGTCGTTCTGGAGCGCCTCGATGTCAGGGCCATGACCCGTTCGGCGAAAGGAACGGCTGATGAGCCGGGAAGGAACGTGAGACAGAAGGCCGGCCTGAACCGGGCGATAGCCGGGACGGGCTGGACGGCCTTCGCCGCGATGCTGGAATGCAAGGCGGCGAACGTCATCCACGTTCCGGCGGCGTACACATCGCAGACATGCCATGGGTGCGGGGCGGTCGACGCCGCCAGCCGCGGATCTCAGGCGGAGTTCATCTGCGTGGCCTGCGGCCACGCGGCCAACGCCGACGTCAACGCGGCGAGGAACATTCCGGCGTCCGGGACTGGCGCGTCCGCACGGCGAGGGGCGTTGGCGCCGGCCACCCCTGCGACCCGTGAAATCAGCACCGAGGCGCCCTGATGGCTAGCCAGATATATAATTCCCTTTCCAAACATGTGCCGACAGTCAGGCTGCGCAAATTGCGACCAGTAGGGCACTGTGCCGGCAGACCGCGACCATGGGAATTCCTTAACATTGGGGTTTCCGTCGGCTGGGTGGTTCAGTCTCGATTGCCGAATCACGCTGCCCAAGGATTTTCTCTGCCTCTGAGGCAGTGCTTTCAGCATGTTCATGCCGAACCGCGACGATGTTCGTCTCCTTGGAATCCGCTCACATCTCCCGCAATGACCCTAATGCAAACGGGAGGCTTCATCCATCCATCACGTCCCGAACGCGATTGCGAAGCACTGGCAGCAGGTCGATCTCGAACCAAGGGTTTCTCTTCAGCCAACCGGTATTGCGCCAGCTTGGATGCGGCAGCGGAAAGCAGCGAGGTGCATGGTTCCGCCAGCCGGAAACCGTCTCGGTCACCCCAGCGGATCCGCCCAGGTGCCATCGATGCGCGTAGCCGCCGACCAGCAGAACCAAAGGGATTTCCGGCAACGCCCGCATAATCCGTCCATGCCAAGTCTCTGCGCAGACCTTAGGTGGAGGAAGATCCGATCCTTTGGCGTCGTAGCCCGGAAAGCAGAATGCCATCGGAATGATTGCGATTCGGTCACGGTCGTAGAACTGGTCACGGTCCACTCCCATCCAGTCCCTCAGCCTGTCGCCCGAAGGGTCGTCGAACGGCACGCCGGACGCATGCACCCGCATTCCGGGCGCTTGCCCGCAGATCAATATCCGTGGGTCGGGATCGAACCAGACCACTGGGCGGGGCTTGTGACCCGTATGAGTCAGCGCAAACCGCTCGGTGCAGAGACAGCAGGAAACAATTTCGTCTCGAAGGGCTGAAATAGGCATGGATATGGCCTACAGCGAATCCGCAAAATCGGAAAGTGTCTCCGTTTTTCTGAAGATCGCAACGGCTCCGACCCGTCAATCAGCGCAGACCCGTCAATCAGCGCAGGCCGGTGAATGAACGGGCGTTGCGCCGGTGCGCTTCCGCTTTGCCCGTTTTCCCGAGTTTGACATTCAATGAAACCGACAGATGCGCGCGCTCACCCTTGGTCCGGCAGTCTTACGCGGCCTGCGTGGACTCCGGCACGAAATCACCGGAATCGCGGCAACCGATTCAGTTAATCGATAACTCACCCTTGACAATAATTCGATAATTCTAGAAATATCGAATCATGAGCATCCGTCGAAAACCGGACATGTCCATCAAAGAGGCCGCTTCGACCTTCTCTGCTCTTGGATCGGAGCAGCGGCTTGGCGTGCTGAACACACTTGTGCGCGCCGGACCGGAAGGACTGAGCATCGGAAAGCTTGGCGACCGTTCCGGAGTGACGGGATCCACGCTGACCCATCACATAAAGATTCTGGCCCGGGCCGGACTCGTCCGGCAAACCCGCATGGGGCGTTCAACCATCTGCGCTGCGGCCGCATATGACGAGATGAAAACGCTGTCGCGGTTCCTGCTTTCTGAATGCTGCGCCGACGCGACTGTCGGCCATGAGGCACACGAACAAACATGACTGAACTGATTCAACGACTGTCTGAGCCACTGGCGCTCTGGCAGCGGATCGACAAGGTTCTGCTGGCAATCGTCGCGATTCCAGTGGCGTTGGCTCTGGTCGATCCGGAACAGGTGCGTCCGACGGTTTCGTTTGCCGGAAACGCCATTGCACATACCGGTGTTTTCATAGTGTTCGCCGTTCTTGCGGTAGCCTATATGAAAGCGACTGGCGCCGAGGCATTGCTGGCCAGAGCCTTCGAGGGGCGCGAAACGCGGATGATACTGCTTGCCGCCCTTCTTGGCGGGCTATCGCCCTTCTGCTCATGCGAAGTGATTCCGTTCATCGCGGCGCTTCTTGCCCTCGGTGCTCCGCTTTCGGCCGTGATGGCGTTTTGGCTGAGTTCTCCGCTTATGGATCCGGCGATGTTCCTGATCACGTCCGGTACACTTGGATCGGAGTTCGCTATCGCAAAGACAGCCGCTGCCGTCAGTGTCGGCATAATGGGGGGATTCACCGTCAAACTGTTCACGCGGAGCATGGTGTTCACCAAACCGCTGAAGGCAACGCAGGCGAAGGGCTGCGGTTCCTGCTGCGGCGGTTCCAGTCCGTTTTCCGGCCGGCCGCACTGGGCATTTTGGGAAGAGGCAGACCGAAGACGCAGTTTCAGGGATACAACCGTCGACAACGCGTTCTTTCTGGGCAAGTGGCTGCTGCTTGCCTATCTCATCGAAGCGATGATGCTGGAGTACATTCCGGCCGAACTGATCGCTACGGTGCTAGGCGGAAGCGGACCAACGCCGATCCTGCTCGGAGCGCTGCTTGGAGCTCCTGCTTATCTGAACGGATACGCCGCAGTGCCATTGGTGGACGCGCTGCTTGAACAGGGAATGTCGAACGGCGCGGCAATGTCCTTTGTCATTGCAGGAGGAATCAGCTCCGTTCCTGCCGCCATTGCTGTCTGGGCTCTCGTGAAACCCCGGGTATTCGCAGCCTATCTCGGCTTCGCCATGGTCGGCGCCGTGATTGCGGGCGTCGCCTGGAATGCCATTGCGTGACCCTTGGAGGGCTCTCCATAACTTCGTTGCCCCAACACTCAAGTTATTCTATCCCACGGGACAGGGAAGATTCGGGGGGTAATTCATGTACCGGGTTTGGAACTTCGTCACCACCTATTCGGTACTGCTTGTCGCGGGAGCGGTACTGGCATTGGTCTGGGCCAACCTATCTCCGCATAGCTACCATGATTTCGTTGAATTCGTCCTCGTTGACGACTTCATAATCGGACATGCCCATTATGACGAGCACGGCAAGGTCCACCGCACCCTGACTCTGCATTTTCTTGTGAACGACGTGCTGATGGCCTTTTTCTTCGCCATCGCCGCCAAGGAAGTCTGGGAAGCAGTCATCCTCAGGAACGGAAGCCTGCGCGGGCGCAAGGCGGCGACTCCCCTGTTCGCGACCGCTGGCGGCATGGTTGGGCCAATTGCGGTCTATTTGGGTCTGGCGGCCCTTCTCGGCTCCGACACTTACGATGCCGTGCAGCGAGGCTGGGCCATTCCGACAGCCACCGACATCGCGTTTTCCTATGTCGTCGGCCGCATTGTATTCGGAGCAGGCCATCCAGCCGTGCGTTTTCTCCTCCTGCTGGCGATCGCCGACGACGCTGCCGGTCTGCTGATTCTTGCAGTGTTCTATCCTAGCGGCGAAGTCATGCCGGAGTGGCTCCTCCTGTCTTTCGGCGCCGCCGTAGCGGTATTCGTTGTGTTCAACTGGCTTCCACGCCATCTTGACCAAGGCGACCAGCTGCGCCGACGCTCGACCTGGGTACGGGAGAAACTGACGTTCTGGCCCTATGCAGTCGCTGGCGCACTCAGCTGGTACGGATTCCAGCAAAGCGGGCTTCACCCGGCACTCGGGCTATTGCCCGTGGTTCCCACCATTCCGCACGCTGACCGCGCGTTCGGCTTTTTCAGCGAGGCCGAAGTATATCTGCACGACCTCCTCAACCATATCGAGCACATGCTGAAATACCCGGTCGAGGTCATTCTGTTTTTCTTCGGACTTCTCAATGCCGGCGTTGAGTTCTCGGTTATCAGTGCCCCGACCTGGCTGGTACTGGCGGGCCTCCTGATCGGCAAGCCGATAGGAATCGCACTCTTCGGGTGGTTTGCCGCGTATCCGCTGAAACTTGGCCTCCCGAAGAACATGCGAACGTCGGATCTGTTCGTGATCGGATTCGTTGCCGCCATCGGCTTCACGGTTTCGCTGTTCATTGCTGCGGTTGCGTTTGATGGAGCCGTTGTTCTCGAAGGCATGTCGGTTCAGGCAGCTGCAAAGATGGGTGCCCTCCTTAGCTTCTTCGCTGCGGTCGTCGCGATCGTCGCGGGACGGATGCTACGAATCCAGAAGATCCATAACTGATCGATGCCTTCCATTCCGGCGAGGTGCGTTGCGACCGCACCTCCCGGGAATCCTGAACGGCCGCATTCGTCAGCGCGTCCTGCGGGTTTGCGCTCACGCGAAAGAGCGACGCGGCCACCTTGCACCGTTTCCCGCTTCCTATGGCGGAAGTTCAACGCACCCAGCTGGTACGGACATCCCCACTGCGGACACTTCACAGCCGCAGTGACCATCGGGATCCCCAAACGGGAATTGAATTTTATCCCGGAGCAGGGCATAGGAATTCCCGATCGACAGAGGTTCCGATGGCACTGCCGACTCGAACATCAATCCCACCGGGGCTGGATGAAAGCGCTCCGCAAAGCGACCCGGTGCATTCAGCGAATCCGCGGGATCCAGGTTCGGCAGACCCGGTGCAGTTCCCGCGAACCTTAGTGCTCTGAAACACAGGAGCTGGAGGATATATGAAGGAAGTTCACATTGGTGGGCTGAAGGTTGGCAACGACCTGCCGTTGATTTTCATTGCGGGACCGTGCCAGCTGGAATCCTCGAATCACGCCCAGATGATTGCCGGGCGGATGATCGAGTACTGTGCCGCTGTCGGAGCGGGCTATGTGTTCAAGGCATCCTTCGACAAAGCGAACCGAACGTCGCTTTCTGGCAGACGGGGCCTAGGACTCGATGCGGGCCTGAAGATCCTTTCGGACCTGCGCTCGGAACTGAAAGTTCCGGTGTTGACTGATATACATCTTCCTGAACAGTGCACTGTGGCAGCGGAAGCCGTCGACGTCCTCCAGATTCCGGCGTTTCTTTGCCGCCAGACAGACCTTTTGGTCGCCGCTGCGCGAACCGGCGCGGCAGTGAATGTCAAGAAGGGGCAGTTCCTTGCTCCCTGGGACATGGCCCACGTCATCGCCAAAGTCGAAGGTTCCGGGAACCAACGCATACTGCTTACCGAACGGGGAACCTCATTCGGATACAATACGCTTGTGGCGGACATGCGGAGCCTGCCACAGATGGCAGCGACAGGATATCCGGTCATCATGGACGCCACTCATTCCGTTCAGCAGCCAGGCGGGCTTGGCGGCGCCAGTGGTGGCCAGCGCGAGTTCGCCTCGGTCCTGGCGCGTGCTGCCGTATCGCTTGGCATCGCGGGCGTGTTCATCGAAACGCATCAGGCACCCGATACGGCGCCTTCGGACGGACCAAACATGATCGAGCTTGATCGCATGCCGGAACTGCTAGAGACGCTCATGGAATTGGATCACTTGGCCAAATCCGCCCCTGTTCGCATCTGAGAACGCGGTGTTCGGAAATTGGCGCCTCGGATATCTACGCTCAGATATTCCGTTGCCCCCGGATATCGTTTGGGTGTGTCTCCGGCCTGCACGAAGCCGTCCTCCGGAAGAACTTACCTCTACACCATCGTCGTCTCCCTCCAGTTAGTGACCCATCAAGCCCTAGATGCCAACGAGCGGCGCCCCGGTCTCCCGAGACAGGGCCAGCGCATCTCCCGTATGATCGCCATTCCCATGTGTCAGAAGTATGTGGGTGGCGCTTTTTTTTGCAGCGTCGCGGCTCTTCTCCGGAAAGACACGATTGCCGCTCAGCCAATGATCCGCCAGCAATGTCTGGTTCTCGATCTCAATCCGGAATCCGCTATGGTCCAGCCAGGCGAGCAGCCATGCGAGTTTCATTTGTACCTCCCATATTTCCTGCATTCACGGTAACCGGAGACGACATGGACTGGACAGCCACGATCGACGGATACTGCGAACGGACGGATCCCGCGTTCTGGTCCGAACCTGTCAACGCGGTCACCAACCTGGCGTTCATCGTGGCCGCAATCGTGATGTGGACACGAACGCGCGGCCTGCCGGCGGGACAGATGCTGTCGGCGCTCCTCTTCCTGATCGGGGTCGGGTCGGGGCTGTTCCACACCTTTGCAACGGGATGGGCCGCGGTTGCGGACGTCGCGGCAATCGTGGCGTTCACGCTTGCCTATCTCTACCTTGCAAACCGGGACTTCCTCGGGTGGCCGATCTGGATGTCAGGACTCGGCACATTGGCCTTCCTGCCGTATTCCCTGATCCTGACGTGGATCTTCGAATCCCTGCCGTTCTTCGCGACATCAAGCTTCTACTGGCCCCTGCCCCTTCTCATCTTCGCCTACTCGGCGCTGTTGCTGCGGTCCTCCCGGGTGACGTCCCGCAACCTTGCTGCCGGTGCGGGCATCCTTTGCGTTTCGCTGACGGCCCGGTCCGTGGATGAACTGTTCTGCACTGCCTTTCCGCTGGGCACGCATTTTGTCTGGCATCTGTTGAACGCGATCATGCTCGGCTGGATGATCGAAACCTGGCGTCGCCACAGATCCTGATCCGGCATTTCCGGAACCGGGTTTGATCGAAACGCGAATGACAGTCCGAAATTCCTGGAGGAGCTTCCTGTCGTTCATTGACGGCCCGCTACACGACGGTCTTGGATTTCCTTTGGGAATTATATCACCCCCACTTCCACTCCGAGGTGCAATGCCCGGCTCCTGAATCCGGTGCCGGAAACGGCTTCAGTCCCATCGGTTCCGAGCGTAATCCGGCCTTCCGGACGGCGGAAAGAGCAGCGGGTACCGAACCGTCCGCTGTTTCAGCAGCGATGGCGTGCCGGTCTTTCTTTTGGCTGTTTACGGCAGGGGCGCAGAAGCGAACCTGACCAAAGCGGAGAGGAACGAGTTGGCCGGGCTGCTGCCGAAGACCGCAAATGCAGGGCTGCTGGCGGACAGGAGCGGCGTTCACCGAACCGGGCCGCAATGGTTCTTCCTGCGCTGATCGAACACAATCCAGAGATGGTGGCTGACACTTTGGCTGCGTCCTGGCGCCGATGGCTGAGACCGCCGAATAGCGAACCGGCAAAGGTTCCGGAAGTCCCACAGGATTCGGTCTCGGATGAACGCACTATAAGCGATTCGGATCCGTAGCGGATTCAGGCGAAGATGCCATGGCAGAACCATCCCGAGGACACGGCATTTCCATAAGCGTAGTAGAGCCACAGCCGCTCTCCGCCCTCGGCTGTCACCCGCCAGTAATCGCGCACGCCGCTACGCCACTCGGGATTGTCAAGCCACCATTCCGGCGCGATGCGCTCAGGGCCGTCAGCAGCGGCAACCACCAGGCTGCGGCTGCGCCAGCGAAACCCGGCGGGCGGATTGGGGCGGTCAGGAGCCTCAACCGGTTCAGGTGGCCACATGACAAGGGGGCGCGGAGCTGGCGGAGACGGCCAGGCGCCCGCCGGGCCAGACCAGGCGGCAGCGACGCGGCTGCTGGTTTTCTCCGGAATGTTGCTGTCAGCAGGCTGGACCCGCATGATCGCATCAAGACCGATTCGCGTACCAAGACGGTTGATGAGATCGTTTACAGACGTGTCGGGCCCTGTCCTCGCAGCGCCGCCCGGACCCGGATGGAAATTGACCTGCCGGGCTTCGGCAAGCTCGGTCACAACAGCTTCGATGCGAATGCAGTCGATACCGAAACCCGCGTCGGTTCCGGACAGTTTCATTATCAGAAGCGGCCTGATCCGGCTGGCCGAAGCTGAAGGATGGGCCAGACCGATTTCGATGTCCTGCGTCGTACCGTCGACCCGGAAGAGCTGCAGGCACAGGCGCCGCGCGGCACGGCATCGGGCAAGCAGCCGCGCCTCCAGCTCGGGCAGCAGGCGGTCGATGGCGGCGACGATGTCCGGCTCCAGCCCAATGGGATCCGGGAAGGTCATGCGTACGGCGAACCGCAGGGACGGCCCGGCGGGCGAGACAGGTTCCGGCTCAGCCCCCAAAGCCTGGTCAAGCCGCTGCGCCAGCACCCGCCCGAAACGGCGGGCAAGCCCAGCGCGGGGCATGCAGGTGAGATCGCCGATTCGGCGCAGGCCAACACGGGAAAGCGCCGCGGCTGTGTCCGTGTCAATGCGGAGCGCCAGAACCGGCAGGGAAGACAGAGCCGAATGCGTTCTGCCCGGAACGGCGATGCGGTTCGGTCCGTCAGTCTGGCTGTCGGGTTTCGGAGCCGGCCCTCCGCGCTCCCAGTTCCGCCGCTTCGCGGCCCGGGCGCGGGTGGCGTGGGCTTCCTGATCGATGGCGTCGCCGGTCCTTGCCAGAGGCACTGGCTGGCCAGCGTAGCGGGCGAGCGCCCAGGCGGCCCCTACCGTATCGGCCAGACCGCATCGAACCGAAAGACCCAGATCGGCGCAGTCCCGGTCAATCCGGACCAGAAGAGCTCCCTCTCCACCGAACAGATGTGCGCAGCCGGTCAGATCGATGATCAGGCCAGCAGGCGGCTCCTCGGCCACCCAAGGGCTGAACCGGCCCGCCCACCGGCGCAGCGCCGAGAGAAAACCCGCCTCCGCCAGCGGATCGGACGGGCGGGTGACAAGCGCCGAACACATGGCCTGCGCATCCCGCAGAGGCTGGCCGGGCGAAAGCCCGTGCGCTTCAGCCTCGAACGACAGAGAGGTCAGAACCTGCATGCCGTTCCTGTTCCCGGCAACCGCGAAAGGCGTTGTGGAATAGCCGCGGCCAAGCCGCAGAAACCGTTCGGCGGCAAGGCGCGGAAACCAGAGCGAAAGGATGCGACGCTGGGGCATGTGGATATATGTTCGTTCTTTGTTCCTTTTTAAGGAAATCAGCGCGGGAGTCGAGTCCGCTCGCCCGGATACGGACAAGCCATGGTTCCGCCCGGCGGAAAGCCACTCCGATGGCCTGTTCAAGACCGGCAGGCGACGGGAATGCGGTCTGTCCATCCCGCCCGACAGACGACACCGCCGGAACCGAACATCGCCCGCCTCCGGCCAGACGCCCCACAGATCCAACCGCAATGGAAACCACGGATCATCGACGTTTCCGCCCACCGCCGCACGATCAGACAAACCTAGCGGACAAGGAGCTCCAGTGGATCGTAGGCAATGCACGGGCCAGTATCCCAGGCAACCAGCGGCAGGCTGTCAGGTTTGTAGCGAATATGGAGCAGCTCGTTCCGGCTGAAGAACCGACGCTCCGTGACAACGCCTTCAGGATCGATCCAGCGTTCCGGCATCGGGCCAGCGGCGGAGCAGCGGAAATATACATCAACCTGGTGGAACCCGCGCTCCGGATCATGGAACTCATTGACTAGCGCCGGGGCGCCGACGGTTACGGTCAGGCCGGTTTCTTCTCTAACCTCACGGACAAGATTGTCTGGCAGGGACCGGTGTGCATCAACGCCGCCGCCAGGCGCGCACCAAAGATCGGACTGCCCATCGGGATAGGCATTGACCAGCAGCAGCCGCTGATCCCTCAGGATCAGCGCACGAACGGCAATGCGGGGCGGTCGGGACATGGCGGAGCATGAACTGACGC
>JAJEAY010000210.1 GCA_022824145.1 Rhodobacter sp.
TCGGGTCGAACCCGATAACCAGCTGACGGTCCAGAGCAAAAGTCCGCAGGCCTGCCCAGGTGTGCTCGACCCGCGTGACCGGCTCGGTCACCCTCGCTTCGTATCTGGCAATACCCTCGGCCAGAACCATGTCGTCAGCCCATGCATCATGGGGCACTGCCGGAGATTCGTCAGCGGGCGAGACCAGAAGCCTGCCGGCCTGCGGTTTGGCGTACCAGGTCTCGCCTGTTCCAAACACTAGAGGCCATTCTCGGATGTCGTGTCCGCGAGGAGCGGGAATGCAGGCAATCGACCGCCGGAATGGCGTGAATCCAAGTGGATCAACACCTGCCAGCTTCGCAGTCTCATCAACCCAGGCGCCGGCTGCATTGATCAGCAGCCTGCCGTGCTGCGTTCCCTGTGCTGTACTGACCGCCCAGCCGGTATTCGTACGTTCGATTTCAGAGACACGCGCGTCTGTAAGGATGGAAGCGCCGTTGGTACGGGCTTCACGGGCAAAGTCCTGCAGCAGACGGTCCGTGTCGATGTCCCATGCCTCGGCATGGTACGCGACCGAGACGACGGTTGCCGGATTCAGGATCGGTACCATTGCCCGCGCTTCATCCACAGTGATCGGGTGCATCGCCATGGCTGCCTGGTCATTGGCGAATTCTTCCTGTTCACCTGCGCCCCCGACCAGCAGCAGGCCACGGGGACGGAGCACTCCACCATTGGCATTTGCAAGGTGGGCCTTGCTGGCCCGGTTCAGGGCAACAGTGGACGGTTTGCCATATGTTTCCTCGAACATGGCCGCGCTTCGACCGGACGCATGGTAACCAAGCGCGTCTTCAGCTTCGCAGACGGTAACGCTGCCCAAATGCGACAGGCGGGCGGCAACCGAAAGGCCTGCTATTCCGCCGCCTATAATCAGGAAATCAACCATCGGCGCTATACTGCCACAACCTGCATTCGCCCGAAAGCTGTTGTCCGGACACCCCGTACCGGATGCAATGTATGGCAGGCAAGTCAGCCATTCCTTCGTCACAACAGAAAAAAGGGTCCGCCGCAGCGGACCCTTTCAGCGTCTGTTTTTTGGACGTCAGTTCGGAACGTCGCCGGTCAGGCCTTCAACGTAGAAGTTCATTCCCAGAAGCACTCCGTCGTCCGCGACTTCGCCTTCGGCAAGCCAGGCAGAACCGTCCTGCCGGTTCACCGGTCCGGTGAACGGATGGTAATCCCCAGCGGCAATCGAATCCGCGATCGCCTGGGCCTCGGCGCGCACGTCTTCCGGAATGACCTCGGACATTTCGCCGATTTCAACCATGCCAGGACCGATTCCATCCCAAACGTCCACCGACTCCCAGGTACCGTCCATCACTGCGGCAACGCGGGCAATATAGTACGGTGCCCAATTGTCGATGATCGAGCTGATACGTGGTTCAGGAGCGTATGTGGCCATGTCAGACGCCTGCCCGAACGAGTACACACCCGCATCCTTCGCCACCGCCTGCGGCGCGGTCGAGTCCGTATGCTGCATGATGATGTCGACACCCTGATCGATCAGAGCCTGTGCGGCATCGCCCTCCTTCGCTGGGTCGAACCAGGTATTGACCCAGACAATGGAGAACTCAACGTTCGGATTGGCTTTTCTGGCGTGAATGAAGGCTGAGTTGATTCCCCGGATGACTTCCGGAATCGGGAAAGAAGCGATGTAGCCGATCTTGTTGGTCTCGGTCATCTTGCCAGCGATATGCCCGATCACGGCACGTCCTTCGTAGAATCTGGCCGAATAGGTCGAGACGTTGTCGGCGCGCTTGTAGCCGGTTGCATGCTCGAACTTCACGTCCGGAAACTTTGCCGCGACGTTGATTGTCGGATCCATGTAGCCGAATGACGTCGTGAAAATTATGTCCGCACCACCCAGCGCCATCTGTGTCAGCGCACGTTCGGCATCGGCTCCTTCCGGTACGCTTTCCTGATAGACCGTTTCGACCTGGTCACCGAAGGCCTCCACGACCGCGAGGCGACCCTGTTCATGTTCATAGGTCCAGCCGAGGTCACCGATCGGGCCGACATATATGAATCCGACCTTGGTTTTGTCCTGCGCGGCCGCTGCGGAGACAAGTCCAAGCGACATTATGGCGACGGCCAAGAGTTTTGTAGGTTTCATGCAGGTTTCCCCCTTCTGCAAGTCAGGCCCCCGGCCCGCTGTTTCGGTTGAAGCCCCTAAGCTGGGGCATGGAATGATCGCCCAAGATCCGCAGGCGCGTTGAGAACTGACCGTCCGCGTCCCGTGGACATGATAACGAGCACAAAAATGGTAATCAGATATGGCGACATGGACAAGTACTCTACCGGCACCTCCGCTCCCGCTGCCTGCAGGTTAAGCTGAAGGACGGTGACACCGCCGAACAGATAGGCGCCAACCAGAATCCAGACCGGCTTCCATGACGAGAACACTACGATGGCGAGCGCGATCCATCCTGCGCCGGCCGTCATGCCCTCGGTCCATTGCGGAACGCGAATGAGACTCAGATAGGCGCCCCCCAGTCCCGCGCATGCACCCCCGAACGCTATGGCCGCCAAACGTACGCGTATCACCTTGTAGCCAAGCGCATGTGCGGCGTCGTGGCTTTCACCGACAGCCCTCAGAATGAGACCCCACCGGCTGTAGCGCAGGAACGCCCAGACACCGGCTATCAGGCCTAGCGACAGATAGACGATGATATCATGCTGGAAGAGCATCTTTCCGAATGCGGGAATATCAGCCAGCGGGCCAAGGTGAATATCGCCAACAGGAGGTGGGCGGGCCATCAGGTAACTCTCGCCTATCAGGGCCGAGAGCCCGAGACCGAAGAGCGTCAGCGCAAGCCCGGTCGCAACCTGATTCGAAAGCAGAACCTGCGTCAGCAGGCCGAAGACCATCGCCAGCGCGGCCCCCCCGACAACCGCGCCGATGAACCCCAGAAACGGAGAGCCGGTATTGACCGCAACCGCATAGCCTGAAACCGCGCCGACGATCATCATTCCTTCGACACCCAGGTTAAGGACGCCTGACCTTTCAACCACCAGTTCACCGATGGCGGCCAGCAGGATCGGCGTTGCCGCAACCATCAGCGAGGCGGCCAGAACTGCCGGATTTATGACTGAAAGGTCCACTACGAAGCCTCCGCCCTGCCGAAACGTAACCGGTAATTGGCCAGAACGTCCACTGCCAGAAGGAAAAACAGCAGCATTCCCTGGAATGCCTGGATCGCTGACGCAGGCAGCCCGAGATTGGCCTGCGCCGCTTCGCCCCCGATAAAGGTGAGGGCCAGAAGCAGGCCTGCAAGCAGGATGCCAATCGGATGCAGCCGCCCGAGAAAGGCCACGATAATTGCCGTGAATCCGTATCCTGAATTGAAATCGATGCTGATCAGGCCTGAAGGTCCGCTGACCTCGAACAGTCCGGCCAGCCCGGCAAGGGCGCCGCCCGCGCCGAGGCAGAACACAACCAGCAGGTTCGGACGGACACCGGCGAACCTCGCCGCGCGCGGGCTCTCGCCAGCAAGCCGGATCTGAAAGCCGAGCAAATGCCGACTCAGAAGAACATAGGCAAGAATCACTGCCAGAAACGCAGCGACGACTCCCCAGTGAACTCCCGTTCCGGCAATGAGTTCCGTGTTCGAAGCGGCTTCATACTGACTGAGGTTCCTGCTGCCAGGGAACCCGGATCCTTCGGGATTCCGCAGAAGCCCAAGAGAAACGGACGCAAGCAGCTGCTCTGCCACGTAGACCAAAAGAAGCGAAACCAGAATTTCATTGGTGTTGAACCACACTTTCAGGATCGCCGGAATCATCGCCCATACAAATCCGCCTGCGGCGCCCGCGATGACCATTAACGGAAAAATGAACCAGAACTCAGCCGGATAGAAAGCCAGCCCGACTCCGGCGCCGCAGATCGCGCCAAGGATATACTGGCCTTCGGCGCCGATGTTCCAGATGCCTGCTCGAAAGCCGAGTGACAGCCCGATGGCGATCAGGATCAGCGGCCCTGCCTTGACGAGAAGCTGTCCCCGGTAGTACCAGGCGAATTCGCCAAACAGGGGATCCCAGAAAATCGTGCGGATTGAAACGAAAGGATCCTTGCCCAGAAAGCCGAACAGAATACCGCCTGCAACCATTGTGAGCGCCACTGCCGCCAACGGCGTTACCGAAGCCCAAAGCCTGCTCGTCTGCGGACGCCGTTCCAGCCGGATCATGTCACTCTCCAGGGAGTCACGTTGGATTCCGCGAACGGATCAGGCGCGCGGCAACCGCTTTCCGGCAGGCCCGCCGCACACGCTGAACGCTCATGACGCAGCGCTTTCCACCGCAAGGTCATGCGCTCCGCCCATCATCAGCCCGATTTCGTCCACCGTCAGTTCTGCGACCGGCCGGGCTTCAGACAGGCGTCCACCGTTGAGAGCGGCAAAGCGGTCGGACATCTCCAACAGTTCATCGAGGTCCTGGCTGATCGCGATAACAGCGGCGCCTTCCGCAGCCAGGTCGAGAAGTGCCTGCCGGATCGCCGCGGCGGCTGCGGCGTCAACGCCCCATGTCGGCTGGTTCACCACGAGACAGGCCGGACGCTGCAGAATCTCCCTTCCGATAACGAACTTCTGAAGGTTGCCGCCCGACAGCGACCGTGCTGCGCTGGCGGGTCCGGGCGTGCGGACGTCGAATGCGGAAATGATCCGCCCGGCGAATGACTGGGCGCGGTTCCAGCGCAGGAACCCCCGGTCGACCAGTTCCTCCCGGATCGCACCGGTCAGCAACGCATTTTCGGTAAGCGACATATCCGGAACGGCGGCATGGCCCAGCCGCTCCTCGGGCGCCGCAAGCAGACCAAGCCGCCGCCGTTCGCCCGGACCGCAATGGCCGATGCCGACTCCATGGAGTGTCACGGCTCCCCGCGCTGTCCGTACCTCGCCGGAAAGCGCGGCCAGAAGTTCGTCCTGCCCGTTTCCGGCTACGCCGCCAATACCGAGAATCTCGCCCGAACGCACCTCGAATCCCACGTCCTTCAGACCGGCGCCGAACGGGCCCGCCGAAGCTGCCGACAGCGAGGACACGCCAAGCACGGCATCGCCGGGCGCTCCGGCTTCCCGCGACGGCGTCTGCAGGGTCGATCCAACCATCATCTCCGCCATCGACCGTACAGATTCCTCGCGCGGGCGGCACACGCCCGCGACCCGGCCGCCGCGCAGGATGGTTGCCCGGTCACAGAGAGTTCTGATTTCCTCCAGCTTGTGGCTGATATAGAGGATCGCGGTGCCTTCCGCCTGCAGCCGCCGCAGGGTTGCGAACAGTATTTCGACTTCCTGTGGCGTAAGGACCGAAGTCGGCTCGTCCATGACAAGCAGCTTCGGATCCTGAAGGAGGCACCGGATGATCTCGACCCGCTGGCGTTCTCCGGCGCTTAGCTCGCCCACCCGCCGACCAGGACTGAGCGGGAGTCCAAACGCTTCGCTGACTTCGCGGATCCGCCGCGCAAGCAGACGCCGCGGCGGCGGATCCTCCATGCCGAGAGCAATGTTTTCGGCCACGTTCAGCGCCTCGAACAGCGAAAAATGCTGGAACACCATCGTGATACCCGCGGCCCTCGCGGCATGCGGGGTCGCGGGGTCATACGGGATACCGGCGAACTCCATCCGTCCGCTGTCCGGACGGACCAGACCATAGACCATTTTGACAAGGGTCGACTTTCCCGCACCGTTCTCACCCAACAGCGCATGGACTTCGCCGGGAGCGACGGAAAACGAGACACTGTCGTTGGCCACGACCCCGGGATAGGTTTTTGTCAGTCCATCGACAGCCAGAAGCGCGTCAGTCATTCCACCGCTCCGTATCCGAATGGCCTCCGCCCTCCATGCATGAACCGGGCGGCTGCGCCGATGGCAATCGCCTGAGGATGCTTTCCGAACCCGGTGATTCCGATCGGGCATTCGATTCTGTCGATTTCCGCCTCGGAGTGACCAAGCGACCTGAGCCGTTTTCGGAAACGCGCCCACTTCGTCGCCGAACCGATCAGGCCGGCAAACGAGAAAGGCCGGCCAAGCACGAGGTGACAGAGTTCCAGATCCAGTTCATGTTCATGCGTCACTATGAAATGAGCGGCGTCCGCCGGGGCGCTGGCCATCACTGCCTGCGGCTGGCTGTCAAATACCGGCTGCACATTGTCCGGCAGTCCGCAGGCCAGCTGCGCGCGCATGTCGGCAACCGTGACTTCGATTTCGGGCAGCGGGCCGAGAATCCGCGCCAATGCGCCCCCAACGTGTCCGGCGCCGTAGATAAAGACAGGCCGACTGCGACTGCCCGTCGGTTCAAGCAGCCATCCGTCCATGAGTTCGACCGTTGCATCCTGCGTCTGGCCCGAAACCGCAGAGACCCGCCTGGCTATCCGGCCGGGCATTTCCGCTGGCCCCTCTATTCTACGCGCGAACACATTGCCTTCTGCCGCCGACACGGCGACCGACGCTTTCCGGAAATGCGCCTGATCCCAGATTTCCGTAACCAAAGTCACTGACCCGCCACAGCACTGGCCCAGAGCGGGCCCTAGAGGCTGGCGGCGGATATCGGAAACAGGACCGTTCCTCAGCATATCCACTGCGCGGGCCATTGCCTGGAATTCAAGCCGTCCGCCGCCGATGCTGCCGTCAGCACCATCTTCCCAGACAAGCATGGAAGCCCCCTTCTCACGAGGCGCCGACCCCTTGCTGTCCGCGACGACGACCCGTGCCACGCGGCCGTGGCATCCAACTGCCTCGCACAGGATTGCGAGATCGATCATGTTTCCATGTCCCGTACCCGACGAACCGCAGCAAGCAATCGTTCCGGTGTCGCGGGCGCATCAAGCGCCGGGTAGGCCGTGCCGCAGGCAGCAACCGCGTCGCTCAGCGCAAGAAATGCCGAGATTCCCAGGAGAAGCGGCGGCTCGCCTACTGCCTTGGAACGGTGAATTGTGTCCTCACGGTTCCTGCCGCGGGGCCAGAGCGATACATTGAACACATCCGGACGGTCCGAACAGGCAGGAATCTTGTAAGTCGAAGGCGCATGCGTGCGCAGTCGCCCCCGGTCGTCCCAGACAAGTTCCTCCATTGTCAGCCAGCCTGCGCCCTGCACGAATCCACCTTCCACCTGGCCGATGTCTATCGCAGGGTTGAGGGACGTTCCCGCATCGTGCAGGATATCTGTCCTCAGGATACGGTTCTCGCCTGTCAGCGTATCAAGCACCACCTCCGACACTGCGGCCCCGTATGCAAAGTAGAAAAACGGCCGTCCCCGGCCTTTCAGCCGGTTCCATTCGAGCTTTGGCGTTCTGTAGAAGCCGGTCGCTGACAGGCTGATACGCCCCTCATGGCACTTTCTTGCAGCATCGGCGAAGCTATAGGCCGCTTCCCCGACAACGACCTGTCCATCCATAAACCGGACATCCGCGACCGTAGCCTGATGTTCCATCGCCAGATGCTCGGCCATGCGGTCTCGGATGGTGGCGCACGCCCGCATCACCGCCATTCCGTTCAGGTCGGAACCCGATGAAGCTGCGGTGGCGGATGTATTTGGCACCTTTCCGGTATCCGTAGGCGTCACCCTGACCGCTTCGAGTGGAACGCCGAACTGGCCCGCGGCCACCTGCGCCACCTTCTGGAACAGACCCTGTCCCATTTCGGTGCCGCCATGGTTCATGTGAATCGAGCCGTCCTGATAGACATGAACCAACGCTCCTGCCTGGTTGAGGTGCGTGAGCGTGAACGAGATTCCGAATTTTGCCGGTGTCAGAGCGATGCCCTTTTTCAGAACCGAATTGACGGCATTCCACTCCGCCACCGCAGCGCGGCGCTCATGGTAACCGGAAGTGGATTCCAGCTCTTCGGTTATCGCGTGCAGCGCGAAGTCCTCGACTGGCATTCCATAGTGGGTCGTCCGGGCTGTTTCGCGCGTGTCCTGCTCCGGATAGTAATTGAGTTTCCGTATCTCTAATGGGTCGCGTCCCAGGTCATTGGCGATATGGTCGATCACCCGCTCGATTCCAATTGTTCCCTGCGGCCCGCCGAAACCGCGGAACGCAGTGGCCGACTGGGTGTTGGTCCGCAACCGGTGGCTTTCGATGCGCGCGGCCGGAAGATGATAGGCGTTGTCTGACTGCAGCATCGCGCGGTCGGCGACCGGCAGAGAGAGATCCTGCGACCATCCGCACCGGCCGTAGTGGATGAAGTCCACTCCCCTGATTCTGCCGTCGCTTCCGTACCCGGCGCGGTAGACAATGCGGAAATCGTGACGCTTTCCGGTGATTGTCATGTCATCGTCACGGTCATAGCGCATCCTGCAGGGCCTGCCGGTCAGGCGGGCAGCGACCGCACAGGCGCAGGCCAAAGCGTTTCCCTGACTCTCCTTGCCGCCGAACCCTCCTCCCATCCGGCGCACTTCCACCCGCACAGAGTGCATCGGGACACCGAGCGCATCCGCCACCTTGTGCTGGATTTCGGTTGGATGCTGGCTGGAGCAGTGAACGACCATGCCGTCACCTTCCTGAGGCAGCGCCAGCGCAGCCTGGCCTTCAAGATAGAAATGCTCCTGTCCGCCCAGCTCCAGCGTGCCCTCGGCGACATGATCGGAAGAGGCGACTGCCGACTTGGCGTCGCCCTTCTCCCAAACCAGCGGACCGTCCTCAAACCTGCTGTCGGCAGCGAGCGCATCGTCGATAGTCAGAACCGCCGGCAGTTCCTCGTATTCGATTACAGCCTTTCGAGCCGCACGGCGGGCAGACAGGTGACTTTCGGCAGCCACAAGAAAGACGGGCTGGCCAACGTAGAAAACTTCGCCAACAGCAAGAAGCGGCTCGTCATGCACGGATGGGGAGATATCGTTGGCGAATGGCAGGTCGCCCGCAGTCAGGACCGCGACCACGCCCGTCGCGCTGCGCACTGGACCAAGATCGAGCCTCGTTATGCGGCCGCGCGCAGTTGCGCTCAGTCCAAAGGCAAGCGACAGCGTTCCGGATGGAACGGGAATGTCGTCGACATAGCGGGCCGTTCCAGTGACATGCAGGCGCGCGGAGTCGTGCGGCAGGGCACGCGCTACGTTCATGCCACGACCTCCAGCACACGGGCTGCGGAGCCCGTCGATTCAAGCCAATACCGCATCAGCAGGTTACCGGCGGCGTGCAACCGGTATTCAGCGGAGCCGCGCATGTCATCAATTGGAGTGAAGTCCTCGGACATCGCGTTGCGGGCCGCGCGAACGGTTTCGGCGGTCCAGGGCCGGCCAGCCAACGCCCGCTCAACATGGGTGGCGCGCTTAGGAATTCCCGCCATTCCGCCGAATGCGATTCGCGCTTCCGTCACCGATCCGTTGTCGACAGCGATGCTGAAACACCCGCAGATGGCCGAAATGTCCTGATCGAATCGCTTGGAAAGCTTGTAGCATTTCAGCCGGTCGGGCTGGCGGGGAATCGTGACGGCTTCGACAAACTCGCCCGGTCGGCGGTCCTGCCGGCCATAGTCGAGGAAGAATTCTTCCAGCGGCATTGACCGGCGCGTTTCCCCTCTGCGCAGGTGGAGAATTGCGCCCAGCGCAATGAGAGCCGGCGGGGTGTCTCCTATGGGAGATCCATTCGCGATGTTGCCGCCGATAGTGGCCGCATTGCGGACCTGGACCGATCCGAAACGTCGTATCAATTCAGCTAAGTCAGGATGCAGCGGTGCGATCGCCGCGCCGAGTTCCTCGATGCTGGCCAGAGCTCCGACGCGCAGTCCCTCGCTGCTGGTCTCAATGGATTTCAGTTCCTCGATTCTTCCCAGAAACGCGACCGGCTCAAGATCCTGCAGGTTCTTTGTGACCCAGAGTCCTACGTCCGTAGCTCCGGCTACCAATACGGCATCCGGGTTTTCCATATACCAGGATGCCAGTTCGTCTGCGCTTTCCGGGCTTTGGCGCCCCGCCCTTGGCAACCCTCGCACGCACAGGGAGTCGAGATCTTCTGTCATCCATTCTGGAACTGGATGGGACGCCGCCGCCCGTGCCGCGCGGATGATCGGCGCGTAACCGGTGCAGCGGCATAGATTGCCAGCGAGCCGGTCGTCGAAGTCACTTTGTCCATTCAGATGCGCCACCGCCATAGAGACCACGAATCCCGGAGTGCAGAAACCGCATTGCGAGCCGTGGCATTCGATCAATGCCTGCTGGACAGGATGCAGCTGGCCGTCCGGCCCGGCGATTCCCTCAACGGTTCGAACCGCCTTTCCGTGAAGCTGCGGCAGGAAAAGTATGCAGGCGTTCAACGCATGCGCGCCACTCCCGTCGGTCACCATCACCGTGCATGCACCGCAGTCGCCTTCGTTGCAGCCTTCCTTGGTACCGCAGAGTCCATGGGTGTCCCGCAGCCAGTCGAGCAGGGTGCATGTTGGATGGACCGCATCCAAGTCAACCAGCTCGCCGTTCAGGAGAAACGTTACATTGTCCATCCGGGTGTCCACAGCAGTGATCTGGCTTCAGTGCAGGAAACGTGAAGGACCGTCAGTTGCTGGCCAAACGCCAGCACCTGCTGCCGGTTCGGGAGCCAGCATGCGGTCTTCGTTGGTGTCATGACTCTCTCCGATTGAGGTAAACCGTCTGATCTGTTTCCCTATTCGCTGAGTTCGCTGTTCCTGAAGTCCTCTCTGCCTTGGAACAGCCTTTTCTTCCAAAGACGCCACCGACTGTCCAACAGACAGCGTCCTTTGCCAAGGCTAGAGCGGACCCTGAGCGGAGAAAAGGGGCAGGCGGCATGAATTTAAGGTCCGTGGCCTCCGGATTATCCACCGCAATTGCCTATGTCGCGTGGAGTCGGATATCGAAGCGACCGACGAAACCGAGGATCGTTCGTTTTTTTTGCAGCTGGCCCGGACATGAGCCAGACAGGAGAATGGTTAGCGGGGCTGCTGGAGGTTGACGGCCAACTATCGCACGGTCCTGCAGACTTCTCGACATAGTGGCGGGACACGCCTGCAGGGAACCGGAATCGGCGAGCCCACGTTCCACAGCACAACCGTCCCTACTGCGTCTGCCGTTGTCCGGCCTCAACCATTGAAGTGCTGTCATCCGCACTTCCGCGACCGCAGAAGGACGTGACGAAATGTCAAAGCTTGATTCGATAACGATACGTGGCTACCGCTCGTTCAAGGACGCGACGCTGGAGCTTCGCTCGCTGAACGTACTGATCGGGGCCAACGGTGCCGGAAAGAGCAATCTTGTCTCATTCTTCAAGATGCTGAACGAAATCGCGGCTGGCCGACTTCAGCGATACGTGGCTTTGACGGGTCGTGCTACGTCCAACCTGCATTTCGGTCCCACGGTCTCACCGCATTTGGAAGCGGAGCTCAAGTTCGAGACTGATTCGGGCGACAAGAGTGTGTATCGGATGCGGCTCGGCTGTGCAGCGGGTGACACGTTGAAATTCAATGAGGAATGCCTGTCCTTTCACCAACCCGGAATCCCGAACCCGGTAGAAGCACAGCTCGGATCCGGTCACCGTGAATCCCTTGTCACGGCGGCGGCAGACGGTCTCGCTCCGACCGCAAAGACCGCGAAAGCGCTTCAGCATCTGCTGAACAACTGCCGGGTGTTTCATTTCCACGATACAAGCCCCAGTTCGCGCGTCCGCAATTCCGGATATGTCGGGGACAGCCACCTGCTGTTGCCGGACGCTGGCAATCTTGCCGCCGTTCTCTTTCGGCTGAAATCGGAGAGGCCAGACATCTATCGTAGAATCGTTGATACCATTCGCCAGATCGTTCCCCTTTTCGACGGATTCGAACTGAGACCGGAAGGTTCCGAAGGCAAAAACATTATTCTGAAATGGCGCCACTGCGACAGTGGCACGGTTTTAGGCCCGCACCAACTCTCAGATGGCACTCTTCGCACGATCTGTCTTGTTTCCCTGTTGATGTTGCCGCCCAAGCAGTTGCCGCTTCTGACTGTCATCGACGGACCGGAACTTGGACTTCATCCCTATGCGTTGAATATCGTTGGCTCTTTATGCCGTTCCGCAAGCACCAACAGCCAAATCCTGATCTCCACTCAGTCGAGTGCGTTCGTAAATTGCTTTGAGCCAAGCAACCTCGTGGTCGTTGAGCGAAATGGCCTGTCTTCCGTTCTGGGTCGACTTGATGAGAACATACTCAACGAATGGCTAAACGAGTATGCGCTTGGCGAAATCTGGGAGAAGAACATCATAGGCGGCGGGCCCCACTGATGGCTCGCTGTGTCTTTTTGCGGAAGGAAAGAGAAAACAGGCGTTCGGAATCAGGGGTATGGGATTCCAGTCCGCTCGTCGCAAGGTCTGCTTGCACAAACCCGTATTCGTTGCTGTCGCATGCCAAAGTCGAACGACTGATCAAGTTGAAGGCGGACATTCCGCCACGATTCAGAAATGTGTTCCTCGCATTCTGACAGAGCGCAGCGGACACGACATGTTCGTTGCGTCAATGATTGATCATTAAGCACTGCAAAAAGGGTTTCCCGGAGCCGGCATGACTGCACATACGCGTCGAAATCTGAAATACCTCAGCCGAGAACGGACAGCGTGCGCCTTGCTCGCGATTGTGATCGTCTGTTTTGCCAGCGCGGATCTTGGGAATGCGGAACGCAGTAGCTTGGCATTGCCGCCGCTGCGGGAAGACCGGCTGTCACCACCAACCGCCTGACCGGCGAGGTTCGGTCGTAGCCCGTGAACTGCCGCCCAAGGTGACATGGTTCGTCGTCGTCAGAATAGATCGATTCCGGGAACGGAATGCTGATGGCACAAGCTTCGGGACCGATTTCCCATGGCAAGCGATGCAGCCGAGGAGATGTCAGCGCGAAACGTCTCCGAGATGCATGAATTCCCGAAACGCCGCAGCGGCGCTGTGCAGCTCGACATTGGCCGCCCAGGCCATCCCAACATCCATGCTTGGCACATTGTCTGCCAGCGACGTCACTTCGACCCTTCGGCCCTCGAGAGACCATTGGCGGTAGACCATGTCCGACAGAATCGTTACTCCCATGCCGCCGGCGACCATTGACCTGACCGCCTCAAGCGACGACGTGCGGAAGATCGTGTTTGGCCGGTAAGCGGTCTTGTTCCAGTACCTCTGCGCTGTGTTGCTGGCCTCATCCACAGTCAGCATGATGTAGGGCTCTCGGGAAACGTCGGCTAGAGTGATCGTGCTCTGCGACAGAAGCGGATGCAGCGTAGGCAGCCAGAGACGTCGGCGGGACTGCATCAGGGTCTCGAATTTCAGACCCTCCTGATCGATGATATTGGAAGTCAGCATCACCGCCAGATCGAACTCGCCGGAAACCAAACCGTCCTCGATCACGTCCCGCGGGGCTTCGGTCAGCTGCAGGTTGACGCTGGGAAAGGAACGCTGAAACCTCTCAAGAAGGGGCGGGATGTAATATCCGGCTACCGTATAGGTCAATGCCAGACGGAGGCGCCCGTGGATGTCATCCCGCTTTCGGCGCGGCGCCTGAACCGCTTCGTCCACCGCAGCCATGATCCGACGGGCGTGGTCCAGGAAAATACTGCCTTCATAGGTCAGTGAAACACCGCCGCCATGCCGGACGAACAGCGGCGTTCCGATGGTCTCCTCGAGCTGCTTTATGGCCGTTGTCAGCGCGGACTGGGAAACATTCAGTCCCTTGGCCGCGCGAGAGACCTGCCCGGAATTCGCGGCGGCGGCGAAGTACCGGATCTGGCGCAGGGAGGGTTGTTTCATTTTCAGATATTCCCGATTATTTTTTTCTATTTTTCATAATTTAGCATAGACTCACTCTCTATCCTTAGCAAGCCAGCTGACGTCGGCAAATGCCAGAATTTTCATTTATTAATGGCTAGTTAGAGTTCACAGGATTACCTGGACTTCGTGCGGTGAGGTGATCGCACACCGCTGTTCTTTTATCTGTTTTTCAGATTATTATAACGTAATGTTCGTATTTTACAATTCATTGGAACGCATTCACACTCTCGACAGATCGCTCAGAAGGCGGTGCAAATCCGAAATCTTTCCCTGGGAGGAAGACATGAAAAGATCACACACCCTAATGTCGGGATCTTCCGCCGTAGCGCTGGCTCTATGGCTTGGCACGGCTGCGCAGGCCGAGAACTGGTATCCTTACTCGGTTGAAGTCTGGGATCCGCCGTTCGACATGTCCAGCCCGCGCACTAGCGTGGACTATGTTCCGCTGAAAACAGCAAGCCAGAAGTGGCAGATCTGCATTTCATTCCCTCACATGAAGGATGCTTACTGGCTGGGTGTCGACTACGGAGTGGTCGACGAGGCCAGACGCCTCGGCGTTGCGGCCACCGTCGTCGAGGCGGGCGGATATACCGAGCTCAACACCCAGATCTCGCAGATCGAGGACTGCGTTTCGGCAGGCGCCGATGCGGTGATCATAGGGGCGATCTCGTTCGAGGGGCTCAACAACCTCGTCGGCGAAATCCGCGACAAGGACATCCCGGTGATCGATGTGATCAACGGAATGTCATCGGACCGGCTGTCAGCCAAATCCCTGGTCTCGTTCGGCGAGATGGGCGCAAAGGCAGGCGAGTTCCTCGCCAGCCGGCACCCGGCCGGCAGCGACACGGTCAAGGCGGCCTGGTTTCCCGGACCTGCGGGGGCTGGCTGGGTAGAGGCGGGCAATGCGGGATTCGCAGGCGCGATCGAGGGCAGCGCTGTCGACCTGGTCGATACCAGGTACGGCGACACCGGCAAGGAAGTTCAGGCCACGCTGGTCGAGGACACGCTCGAGGCGCATCCAGACCTCAGCTACGTCGTCGGGACAGCCGTGACGGCAGAGGCCGCGGTGCCAATCCTGCGCTCGCGCGGGCTGACCGATCAGGTCAAGTTGATCTCTTACTATTACACACCCGGCGTGGACCGCGGCATCGCGCGTGGCCAGATCCTCGCGGCACCGACCGATTCGACGGTGATTCAAGGACGCATCGCAGTCGACCAAGCGGTCCGCATCCTCGAAGGCGAAGACTACGTCAAGCACGCCGGCCCCGCGCTCTACGTGGTGACGCAGGAAAACCATGGCGGGTTCGATCCTTCCTCAACCCTTGCTCCGGACGGATTCCGGCCAGTGTTCACCGTCGAATAAGACGGGGACCGGCCATCACCTCGCCCGCTCAAGCATTCGCAGGACATGCCACCTCGCCCGATTCGGGCGAGGTGCTGGTTGCGACCGGCGCCGTCACCAAGGACTATCCGGGTGTACGGGCACTCGATGCGGTGGATTTCGACCTTCGCGCGGGTGAGGTGCACATGCTCTTCGGAGAAAACGGCGCCGGCAAATCGACCCTGATTTCCATACTTGCCGGCGCTGTCCAGCCCACATCGGGAACGCTCTATTTCCGGGGACGAAGGGTTTCGCTCAATTCAGTGCACGATGCGCGGGAGCTTGGGATTTCGGCCGTCTTCCAGGACTTTTCGCTGATTCCGCAGATGACGGTAGAGGAAAACCTGTTTCTTGGCGCGGAGCCGAGGAAGGGCGCGTTTCTGGACCGTCGGCGCAGCCGCGAGCATGCGCGCGAGATTCTGGATGAGCTTGAATTCGATATCGACCCCGCCGCACGCGTCGATCACCTGACGCGGGCGGAACAGCAGATGGTAGAGATCGCCAAGGCATTCCGATCCGACCTGTCGGTGCTGATTCTGGATGAGCCGACCGCATCGCTGACCAGCCACGAGACTGACCTGCTCTTCAAACTGGTCGATGAATTGACGATGCGCGGCATCGGCATCGTCTACATCACCCACCGGATGGCTGAGATACGGCAGATCGGCACCCGCATCACGGTGCTGCGGGACGGCCGCTACATCGACACGGTGAACGCGCAGGAAGCCTCTGACGATGACCTGGTTCAGCTCATGACCGGTCGCGAGGTGGGGGAGATCTTCCCAGCACGGATCATGCAACCCGCGGGCGAGACGGTGCTGGCGCTCGAAGATCTGACGACGCCCGACCGCACGGTCGAGGACGTCTCGCTTCAGGTACGGGCGGGCGAGATTGTCGGACTGGCAGGCTTGGTCGGTTCGGGAAAGTCCGAGGTGGTGCAGGCGGCCTTCGGCGCCAAAAGGATTTCGTCCGGGCGGGTGCAGTATCTTGACCGCGACTCCACTGGCTGCGGACCGAAACAGAACATCCGCAACGGATTCCTGTACCTGCCTGCCAACCGCCACACTGAAGGATTGATGATGATGCGTTCGGCGCGCGAGAATGTCTCGCTGGCGGCGCTGGACATAGAACCGTTTTCGAACGGCCCGGCCCTGACGCCGGGCAGTGAACGGCGGACGGTGAACAGACTGGCTGACCGAGTGAACCTGCAGCCTCGTCGGATCGAGTGGACGATGGGCCAGTTCTCCGGCGGCAATCAGCAGAAGGTGATGCTGGCACGCAGCCTAACGCGGAATTTCCGGCTGATCGCCTTTGACGAGCCGACTGTCGGCGTTGACGTAGGCACCCGCGCGGCCATCTACGAGTTCATCGTGGAACTTGCGCGGCAGGGCGTGGCGATTGTCCTTGTTTCATCCGACCTGCCGGAAATTCTGCACCTCTCCAACAGGGCCTACGTGTTCTACCGCGGCCAGGTGCAGGCGGAACTCCAAGGGTCAGGCCTCACCGAAGAGGCGGTTCTGGCAAACTTCTTTGACGGAAAGGAAGGCTGATGGCCTTGGAAAGGACAGCCGAGACTGGCTTGGCCCGCATTTTCCGGCGCGCGTTCGTCCGGCTCGGCATTCTTCCGTTCCTGCTGCTGGCTGCCCTGGTGATTTTCGCGCTGATGTCGGAGAATTTCCTGACCTGGCGCAACCTGTCAAACGTACTCAGGCAGTCGGTCTACCTGACGATCGTCTCAATCGGGCAGATGCTGGCGCTGCTGACCGGTGGATTCGACCTGTCGGTCGGCACGATCCTCGCGCTTGCGTCTGTGACAGGCGCCATGGCCATGGCCGCGTTCTACGCCGCGATGCCCGAAGCGGTCTGGCTGTCCATTGCCATCGGCTGTCTCGCCGGCATCGCGGCGGGCACTCTGATCGGCGTGGTTAACGGCGTGGGCGTGGCGTTCCTGAACGTCTCACCCTTCATGATGTCGCTGGGCATGGCATCGGTCGGGTTCGGGATAGCGCTCTTTCTGACCGGTGGCGTACCGGTATATGGAATGCCCATTCAGTTCGGTGACACGTTCGGTTTCGGGAATCTCTTTGGAATTCCCACACCCGTGCTGGTGGCCGCCCTTCTGGTGCTGGCGCTCTATGTCTTCCTTTACCGCACGCCCTACGGCCGGCATTTCTACGCAGTGGGTGGAAACCTCAAGGCGGCGTCGCTTTCGGGGATCAACACGCGCGGCACGCTTTTCCTTACTTACGTACTCTGCGCATTCTTCGCCGCTGTAGCGGGAATGCTGCTGACCGCCCGTCTGGACACAGGCGAAGCCAATATCGGCGCTTCGATGCCTCTGGAATCGATTGCCGCCTGCGTCATCGCAGGGGTCAGCCTGCGCGGTGGCGTAGGACGGCTTGAAAACGTGGTACTGGGCGCTCTGTTCATCGGCCTGGTACAGAACGGAATGAACCTCGCTCGGATCGAAAGCTACCTGCAGACGGTCGTTCTGGGCGCACTGCTGATCCTGGCGGTGGTCGCCGACCAGATCCGCTTGAAATACGTGGCGACTGCGAAGGACTAGGGAGGATACGCCGTGCCGGTGGATATCAACTGTGACATGGGCGAAAGCTTTGGCCTCTATCGCATGGGCGACGATGCGGGCATCATGCCGTATATCACTCAAGCAAACGTCGCCTGCGGCTTTCACGGTTCCGACCCGAATCACATGCGCAGTACGGTCGCCCTTGCCAGCCAGTTCGGGGTCAAGGTGGGTGCGCATGTCTCGCTGCCTGACCTGCCCGGGTTCGGGCGGCGCGAGATGAAGATCGATCGCGATGAGATGGTCAACATCGTTCTCTACCAGATCGGAGCGCTAACCGCTTTCCTGAAACTTGAGAAAATGACCCTCAGCCATCTGAAACCGCATGGCGCCCTCTACGGCATGGCGGCCCGGCAGGAACATATCGCCGAAGCCATCGCCGACGCTGCCGCTTTGTATTGCGTGCCAGTCACCGGCATCGCCGGAACATTGCATGAAGAGGTCTACGCCAGGCGCGGAGTGGGTTTCATTCCCGAATTCTTCGCAGATCTGGACTACGATGACCAAGGCCGGTTGATAATCACGCGCGAGCATGAAGCGGTGGCGCCTGAGCTTGCGGCAAGTCGCGCCGTGGCTGCCGTACGCGACGGAACCCTGACCACAACGGGCGGCAAGAAGCTGCCTGCGCGCGCCGAAACGATCTGCATTCATTCCGACACGCCTAACGCCGTGAAAATCGCACAGGCGGTCAGATCCGCGCTCAGCCAACTCGACGCCGCTTGAACGAACCGGCGGGACAAACGGGAGAAAACCATGGCCAGACACGACATCAAATCCCCCATTCCGGGATCCTTCTACCGCAAGCCTGCGCCAACGGAACCGCCATTCGTGGACGTCGGCGATGCGGTGGCGGTAGGCGATGTTGTCGCATTGGTGGAAGTGATGAAGTCCTTCCACGAAATCAAATCGGATGCCAACGGCACAGTTTCAGGCTTTCCGGTGGAAGACGGCGATCCCGTGACGGCCGGAATGACCATCGTCGAACTGGTCTGACCATGAGCCAGGCGCGGCAGATCAGAAAGCTCCTCATCGCCAATCGCGGTGAAATTGCCTGCCGTGTGATCCGGGCAGCGAGAGAACTCGGGCTTGAGACCGTTCAGGCGGTAAGCGAAGCCGACACCGAGAGCCTCGCCGCTCGGATGGCGGACGAAGTGAAATTGATCGGGGCGCCTCACCCAACGAAGTCCTACCTGAATTCAGGCGCCATTCTTTCCGCCGCGAGGGACAGCTGCGCTGATGCGATCCATCCGGGTTACGGCTTTCTCTCGGAGAACGCGGGGTTTGCGGACGCCGTGAAGCAGGCCGGGCTGGTTTTCATCGGACCACCGGGTGAAACCATCCGCATTATGGGTGACAAAGCCGCAGCGCGCGCCCAGGCAAGAGACGCGGGTGTGCCAACCGTTCCCGGAAGCGACGGCTTGGTCACTGATATGGATGATGCGCTGACGCTTGCTGAAACAATCGGCTTTCCGGTGATGATCAAAGCCAGCGCGGGTGGCGGCGGGCGCGGTATCCGCGTGGCCGAAAACGCCGGAGAATTCCGCAGACTGGCGCCACAGGCCTCCTCCGAGGCGGCGGCGGCTTTCGGAGACAGCGGCATCTATGTCGAGAAGCTGATCGAGAACGCCCGTCATGTCGAGGTGCAGGTGCTGGGAGACGGGTTTGATGCAGTGCACTTCTTCGAGCGTGAATGCTCGCTTCAGCGGCGGCGGCAGAAAGTTTGGGAAGAAGCGCCGTCGGCGGCGGTCAGCGAAGCGGTACGCGCACGTCTCTGTTCAGCAGCGGTGGACCTGGCGAAGTCCGTGAACTACCGAGGGGCGGGAACAGTCGAATTTCTCTACAATGACGCGACCGGGGAGTTCTATTTCATCGAAATGAACACCCGTATCCAGGTCGAACATCCGGTAACGGAAATGATATGCGGAACCGATCTGGTGGTTGATATGATCCGGGTCTGCGCAGGCGAACCGCTTGGACTGACGCAGGATCGGATCATCCGCACCGGCCATGCTATTGAAGTGCGCCTCAATGCGGAGGATCCGGCCAACAATTTCATGCCTTTCCCCGGCATTGTGAACGGACTGCGCATCCCGGAGGGTGACGGGATCCGCTTCGACCACATGCTCTATGACGGCTATGCGATTCCTCCATTCTACGACTCGCTTCTGGGCAAGCTGATTGTCTGGGCACCGGACCGGGCGCAGGCAGTATTCCGGCTTAGATCCGCGCTCGACAGACTCGAGATCGGCGGTCTGCCCACTACCGCCCCTCTCTTCACGGCCCTCGCAGACAGTGCCGAAGTGCAGGCCAATGCAGTCCATACCGGCTGGATGGAAGCGTGGCTTGAGCAGAATACCGACAAAATCACCAGACGACGGGAGACGACGGAATGAGTAGATTCACGTTTGGAGGCGACGAGCACATTTTTGTCGAGGTCGCGGAAGCGATGTCGCTGGAAGCGTTCTTTGCGTCCCTTTCAATGACCAATGCCGTGCGTGCGGCCGAGATCGAAGGGGTAACGGAAATCTGCCCCGCCAATGCCTCATTCCAGATGAGGTTCGATCCTGACCAAATTCATCCTGACGCACTGATGGACCGGTTGCGACTCATGGAAGCAGACGCAGCGAAGGCAGAAGCCAAGCTGGATACTCGGATCATTGAGGTGCCGGTCTTCTATCAGGATCCCTGGACACATGAGACGCTGATGCGGTTCCGCGAACGGCATCAGGATCCGAATGGCACCGATCTCGAATATGCCGCTCGGATCAACGGGTTCGACACGGTCGAGGCTTTCATAGAAGCCCATTCCGGCGCACCCTGGTTCGTCTCCATGGTGGGCTTCGTGTCAGGCCTGCCGTTCCTGTATCAGATGGTCGACCGCGCACGCCAGATCAAGGTGCCGAAGTACCTCCGCCCTCGCACAGACACGCCGAAACAGACCGTAGGCTACGGCGGCTCCTTCTCCTGCATCTATTCGGTACGCGGCGCGGGCGGGTACCAGATGTTTGGCATCACCCCAATGACAATCTACGACCCCAAGCAGGAAGTTCCGTATCTGAAGGACTTCATGGTGTTCTTCCGCCCCGGAGACATCGTCAAGTGGCGACCAATCGGGTCGGCGGAATACGACCAGATGATCAAGGACGTGCAGGCCGGACGGTTCGAACCCCGCATCCGGGAAGTTGTATTTTCGCTCGACGACTTCAACGCGGACCCGGATGGCACGAACACCAGACTGATGGAGGCACTCTATGCCGATTAACGTGATCTCTGCAGGAATCATGACCACGATCCAGGATCTCGGCCGACCCGGCTACTACCATCTCGGCATCCCAATGGGCGGTGCGATGGACAGGTTCGCGTTGCGCTCGGCAAACCTGTTGGTAGGCAATGACGAGGGCGCGGCCGGTCTGGAAGCGGTGTTCCTAGGCCCGGAACTGGAATTCACCGAGGATGCGGTTGTTGCCGTCTGCGGTGCTGAACTTCCACCAAAGATCGACGATGTGGAACAGCCAACCTGGACAGCGCTGAGCGTAAGGAAGGGACAGGTTCTTTCGTTTGGATTCCTCAACCTCGGAGCGAGGGCATACATTGCCATTTCGGGAGGGATCGACACTCCGCCCGACCTTGGCAGCCGATCAACCTATCCGATCGGTACGCTGGGAGGCGTCGATGGGCGCGCGCTGCAACCCGGCGACTCCCTTCCGCTTGGCATATCCAGTGGCAAGGCAACGCCCGGCACATCCGTTCCAGCAGCACTCAGGAGACTCCCGGGTTCCCAGGCAGAGCTCCGGGTTCTGCCAGGTCTTTACTGGCACCGGATCACCGAAGGCGCCCAGCAGGGGTTCTTTGACGACACCTGGACGGTCGCCAACGAGGCCGACAGGATGGGCTACCGATTCAAGGGCGGGCGACAGCTGGAATTCGTACCGCGTGAACAACCCTATAGCGCGGGATCAAATCCTTCGAACATCACCGACGCGTGCTACCCATACGGGTCGATCCAGGTTCCCGACGGGACCGAGCCCATCGTTCTGCACCGAGACGCTGTCTCGGGCGGCGGGTACTTTATGCTGGGGACGGTAATTTCTGCGGACATGGATCTCATTGGCCAGCTACAGCCCAACACACCAACAAGATTCGTCAAGGTTGACATGGATTCGGCGCTTTCCGCACGGAAGAACCGATCCAGCATGCTTGACGGGGTTCGTGAAACTGTAGACTGACGCAATAGAAAGGGAAGCGGCAATGAGCAAAACTGCAAGCGGTAGCCATACATTGGCACACAGTCTTTGGCCGAGTGGCGATGAACGGCTGAGATTCCTCGTTCTCGCGGTCGCGGGCAGCCTTGCGCTTTGGGTGTCCGCAAAGGTCCAGGTTCCCTTCTACCCTGTGCCGATCACCATGCAGACCTTTGTGGTGCTGGTTGTCGGCATGTCCTTCGGCTGGCGCCTGGGGGCGGCGGCGGTCCTGCTCTATCTGGTCGAGGGCGCATTCGGTCTGCCAGTGTTCGCCGGAACTCCCGAACGTGGGGTCGGTCTGGCCTATATGGTGGGACCAACCGGCGGCTACCTGCTTGGCTTCCTGTTGGCTGCAGCCTTAGTTGGCTGGTTAGGACAACGGGGCTGGGACCGGCGCTTCATCACAACCCTTGCAGCGATGGTGCTGGGCACTGCAGTCATCTATCTGCCTGGCCTGGTTTGGCTTGGCATTGTGATCGGGTGGGACAGGCCAGTGCTTGAACTGGGTCTTTGGCCGTTTATGCCCGGGGACGCGTTCAAGGCAGCGTTGGCCGCGCTTGTGCTGCCGACAGTTTGGCGTCTGTCCGGCCACCGCTGAGGGCATTCAGATGAGCGCTCCCCATACAAGCGCCGGGACAGCCAGCGGCACTGTACTTGTCGAGAACGAGCGAACCCGCGTGACTGAATGGCGCTTTCCCGCGAAGGGCGACAATACTGGCTGGCACATTCATGCGCACGACTACCTGGTCGTGCCACTTTCGGACGGCCAGCTTCAATTGCGCGAACCGGATGGAACGACGCGGATCGCCGAGCTGCGCCTCGGGTCACCCTATTTCCGGGAAAGAGGCGTTCACCATGACGTGTCGAACGCCGGTGATTTCGAAATTTCGTTCATCGAAGTGGAGTTTCTCCAATGAAAGGCAGCCTGGCTTCACGTTCTGCAACGGCGACGGAAATTTCCGCGCCTGTTTGAATGGACAGCGGGCTTAGCCGAAAGTGCCCGCTGGTTCGCCGTATATGCGAGAACTGGTCGGTTGGATGGAAATTACATACGGCAGCAACCTTGAACGACGCTGCTATCGCGGCCATCTCGTTCGATCCGAGTCACGTAAATTCCCGGCGCTCCCGAGATCTCTATTGAGTCAGGACGCAGACGACCGGGATGTTCGGCACCGTTCGATCAGGCGACTTCCCACCAAATTCGTCGATCAGGGCCTGGCTGCGTTGGGCCTGTACGTCGCGACTGTCGGCCAAGAAGCAGAGATAAAAGTCTTTGCCATCTGTCATTCCAAAGCTTCAATTTCCGGCGGAAGAAGTTGCAAAGGGCTCAAATCCACGTAGGACCAAATCGCTCGTCCCCACCCGCAGTCCTGTAGCGCGAGGGAAGGAGCGTCAGGAGGCAAACGCTCGCCAACCTCTCCGGGATACCGCCCGCCCTCCGCGGCGGCGTAGTTCTGCCGTCCCCCGACGCCGCCTCATTTGCAGGGCGGACAGTTTGCTTGCGCGGCTATCATCGCGTAAGCGTAGATCGGGATCTACCCACAGCACGATGAGAACAGCCGGACGATGACCAGTCTTCCCTCCGCAGCGTTAGCTGCACTCGAATTCTACGACAACCACTATTGCTACGCTGAGCCTATCTTGCTCAAGCCTGACCAGAAACTAACGCTGGGTTGCGCCAGGTATCCCCGACATTGCCGCTTCTGTGGGAAGGATGAGCCTGCCGTCACCTTCAAGGGCAAAGCGCACGCGCTGCCAACTGCATTCGGGAATCCGGGCCTGCTCAGCAACTACGAATGCGATGCCTGCAACCATTTCTTCGGTGAGGGCATCGAGAACCATCTCGGCAACTGGACAAAGCCGATGCGCACGCTGTCTCGGATCAAGGGACGAAGTGGCGTGCCGACGATCAAGAGTCCTGGGCCTGAAAAGGTTTGGCGCGTCGAGCACATGGGACCGGGTTTTCGACTTCAGGAATACGTGAAGGAGGAATATGAACCGTTTTTCGAGTTGGATGCGAAAGCCAAGCGGCTCCGGTTCGAATTGCCCAGAGACACCTACACTCCTGTAGCGGCGCTCAAAGGCTTGGTTAAGATTGACCTGACTTTGATTCCCGAGGCGGAAACCCAGAACTTTCGCGAAACCTATGACTGGATTCGTGATACCGACCATTCCCGAAAATTTGTCGATGCCCTCCCGGTCATCCACACTTTCATCCCAGGCCCGATGCCGAACGATGTGATTGCACTTACTCTGATGCGGCGCAGATCTGGCATCGACACGGTCCCTTATGCCTTCTTCACCCTAGGCTTTGGCAACCACGTGCTGCAGGTCTTCCTTCCATCAGCCTCCCAGGATAAGTGTATCGATGGCAAGCTACTGTCTTTCCCACCATTTCCCATGCCTGCGGGTAATGATCCGGCCCGGTACGGTCTTCCGGTCGTGCGCTGTGAGGAACTGACCGCTTCGCACTCGGTCAAAGGAGATAGTGTACCTGTTAAATTTGGCTTCCATAGTATAGCGTCACTTCTCGACCCGCCTTGGGAAGGAAGCTAAACTGGCCCTGTTCTAGGTGCAGTAAAGTGCCGGAGTCCGCACGCAGGATCGTTGCGACGTCGAGCGGGTCGACGAGGGGCGCTTCGACCCGGCAACGATGTGAGCCGTGCACCCTGCCAGGAGTGAGGGCGCTCAAGCTCCTGCGCTGTGAAATTCACGGCTTGCGATTTGCGGAAGGCATCTTGCGCCTTGGTTCCCAACTGACTAGGATCATGAGGCGAGTGTTGGATTGAGAGGAACTTCCACAGACAGAGCGGAGAGGAGCCCTGCAATGAACACTGGCATCGACCCCGACAGAGAGTGCGCCTGCGGTAAGCAAGGTTGCGGTTTCGGATGCGAGCTTGGCAAGTTGCTCCGCACGCTCCGAAAGCACTGGTTTTCGAAGATGGACAGGAGGTGGTCAGGCCCGAACCGCTTCGTGTTTACCTTTCTCGGAGCCATGACGTACATGATCGCGTTTGCTGTATTTTCAGTCAGCAGGTTGCCATACCTTGCATTTGGAGCCGACAACCTAGTCGTCATTGGCGTCTATTCCGTCTTCCTTGTCGTGACAGGAATCTTTTTCGGTTCGATAGTAGCCTTCCGGTCCACGCGTGCCGGACCAGTGCGCTTGTATCTCGCGGGGTTGGCCCTTCCTGCGCTGGTTGCGTTCGTCATAGGTTACTCGCTTAAATATTACCATGTGGCTCTAGGAGCAGCACAATGAAATTCCTCGTCGCCCTGATGCTTCTTGTTTCGGCTCTGACGTTCGCGCCATCTCGCATAACTGCGGAAGCAGGATCAGCGGAAGTGAGAGCAAAAGTCATCCCGCTTGGGCAATGGGACGGTCAGGCCCCGACGCTGGAGAGTCTCGAAGAATTCAAGTCCATCGAGACTCCGTCGAGGTTTGGACTCATAGACAGCATCCAATGGGCTGCAAAGCTGGCGATCAACCCCAGCGTGTCCGAGGAAATAGTGCCCGTTTACAGCTACAGCACCGATGAAGTCTGCAATTCAGGGGTGACGGCTTCCGATGCCGGAGACCGGAAGCCGGCGCTCCCCGCGTTTGCTGAAAGCTTCAGTCAGGACCTGCATCCAGGCGCACTCTACATCTCCTTTGACGGCGACTCAGAGGACGACGCAGTTGTTCGGTGGTATGATTCTTTGACCGATGCATGCGATTCGCCTGACACCTACTACAGTGTTGCTTCGGCCAAAGTCTCTTTGGCTTCCATGCACGAGAGTCTGCTTGAGGACAAATTGGATAAGGCTTACGTCACGACGGTCCCGCTGTGGGGCGTCGACGCAGTAGGCAAGCACTGGGCGGTATGCGATACCAGCAACCTTTCAGACAGCGCGGATTCCGCCTGTCGCATGCGTCTGAGAAGTTCTCCGTTCACGCACCACCGAATGATCTTAGGCGATCCTTCCTGACAAAATCATCTGCAGGCTGGACTGGACGTTGAACACACGATTCTCCTAACCCGACTTCCGTAACACGTTGTCACAGCCAGTTGCCAAAAAAACTTCTCCCCGGACGTTGCACAGACACTGATCTCGACCCGGAAATATCAGAATGTCGGCAGGCGTCAGCTCTTGTCTGGTCCTCCGACCAATGGGGTTTGTGTGAAATTGAACAACATCCCCAAGCAAAACTCCTTTGACAGACGGAACTTAGGTTTAAGCTGAACTTCAGGAATCAGCCGGACAGAGATTCTCCGCAATGTCAGCAGGTTACGGACGGATCCGGCTGGTCTGGCCTGCCATTTACATGGCAACACCCGATGCCGGATCGATTTCCAGCAGCCCGAAGGCACTGCCCCGCAACGGCGTCGGCCTCGCCAGCACGGTGAAGGCATGGTCCGAGCTTCCCGGCAGCGCCACCTCGTTCAGCGTCAGCGTGGCCATATTGTGGACCAGCAGCCCGTCGGGGGTGCGCCGGGCCGCCTTGGGCCTTCGCGCTGTCCGAGACCTCAGCCGGCTCCACCGGCGAGCTCTGTCGGCGGCGATTCAAAACGGCGTGATTTCGGCGGCAAGCCGCGCTTTTGAGGGACGATTTGGCCGTGTCGGTCTGGCGCTCCCGGCATGCGGGGGCTTGCGGCGTTGACGGGATTCCGCCCGGCCTTTCTTTTTCCGC
>JAJEAY010000139.1 GCA_022824145.1 Rhodobacter sp.
ACTTCAGGAGGTCGAGAAGCGCGACATGGTCGTCGTCCGTGCAGTCGAAGCGGTAGCGGCGCTCCGACCGGCGCGTCGACTGCACGTAGGGCGGATCGCAGTAGACCAGCTCGCGGCCCTGGAACGGGAACGCCTCGAGACAGCGCAGGGCGCAGCCATGGTGGAGCTCGACCGGGCAGTCGCATTCGAAGCTGTCGATCGCCCGGCGGTTGAGGTCGATGCCGATGTTCCGGATCGCGGGCGGCCTGCGCTTCATGATCGCGCCGCCTCCAGGAAACGGCTCGATGTATACGTCATGCGCGGGAATCGCCGCGATGATCGCCTGGCAGAGCCCCGTCGTCGCTTTCGATCCATGCCAATTCGCCATCGCCGCCTCCGAAGTGATTCGCCCCGACGGAAAGCGGATGGAACAGGCGGGCTATGCAGTCAAACGGAAAAAAAACGGCACGGGTCAGCCAGCAACGTCGTAGTTTAACCGCTTACGGCAGGCCGGCGGCATCCTGCCGGTCCCGTACTTCCATGTCGTCTTCACGCTGCCCCGGCCGGTCGCCCGGATCGCGCTGCAGAACCGAGGGACGGTCCTCGACATCCTCTTCCGGATCGCCGCCGAGACCCTGCGCACCATCGGCGCCGATCCCGCGCGCTTCGCCGCCAGGACCGGCGGAACCGCCGTGCTGCACACCTGGAACCAGAGGATGGATTGGCATCCGCACCTGCACTGCCTGGTGCCGAACGCCGGGTTCGGCGTCGCCACCGGCGAATGGAAGATCGGGAGCGACAGGTTCCTCGCCCCCGTCAAGGTGCTCGCGAGCCGCTTCCGGCGGCGCTTCGTCGAGGAGCTCGCCAAGGCCCATGCTGACGGGCGGCTCGCCTTCCACGGGTCCATCGCGCATCTCGCGGACCCCCGCGCCTTCGCCCGCGAGATGAAGCAGGTCCGCCATACAGGCTGGAAGGTCTACGCGAAACGGCCGTTCAACGGCCCCGAGGCCGTGATCCGGTATCTCTCGCGCTACACCCATCGCGTCGCCATCTCCGATGCCCGGCTGCTGGCCTTCGACGGCGACACCGTCACCTTCCGCTGGCGCAAGCCGGTGTCGAAGCCCGGCGACAGGCCGTCCTACGGCACCATGGCCCTGTCCACGGACGGCTTCATCCGGCGCTTCCTGCTGCACCGCATCCCGAAAGGGTTCCACCGCATCAGGCACTTCGGGATCCTCGCCAACGGCTGTCGCGCCAGGACGCTGCAGGCGGTGCCGGACGCCGCGAAACGCCGCCCGACGCCAGCGACGGCACCGCGGAAGAGACCCGCGACGACAGGCCGGCCTGCCCGAAGTGCGGCGCGCCTTCCGAGCCCGTGCTCACGCTCCCGAAGCGACCGGGCGAAAACCCGGAAGATGTCCTGGACCCGGTCCGGAAGCTAGTGCGGCAACGCGGCCCGCCTCGCTCAGGCCGCGCGACATGACCGGAACGACGGTCGGAACACGGCGGACATTGCGGTCCCGGGACCGCATCGCCACCCCTCGTTTCTCCCGCACAGGACACCATGATCGAACGCCACGCGCAAACCACCGGGTGCCAGAATCCCGTCCCGAATCCCGGCTCCGCGGCATCTCGGCGAAACGCCGTACAGGAAGATCCGTCGTCCGGACCGAAATCCAGCGATCGACCTGAACGGCCGCAATCCACTTTCTGCAAGAGACAATCAGGCGAGGGCCCGGCTTCGTTCAAACTCGCTTAGTGTCGGCGTGTAAGCCGACACTAACCGTGATATTGTTCGTTGATTGCGGTGTGATCTAAGGAAGGAAGCGGGATAATTGAACACGCGCTTGAGATAAGCCAGGATTGTGTCCAAATGCTTTGATGGCGTGAACACAAAGATGAAACACAAGGCACTCGCTACCACAAGTAACCATGTCGGGATTGTGTTCATGTCGAACACCCTATCAATTGCCGTGGCACCGAGCATACTAGCCCAAGCACCCAAACCCAACTTGGCATTTTTCCAATCCATTCGCTTGTCATATCGGTTTTCATCCCGGCTTCCCAGATGTCATTCGAAGATTTGCGCTGAAGCCAACTTGACAGGCCGTGGCGAAGCGGATGGCTTTCGGCACTTTCCTACATAATACCCTAAGGCAGGACCGAATTTTCCGGAGAACCCTATGTGGGTGAACTAGTGCCAGTTGATGGACCAACAGGAGGTTGAGGTCACGTAAGATCGGTTAGTCCAGACTCCCTTAAGTACCGCAGTCCATGGTGTGATTCATGGTGCCGGACGGGAGTCCACGCCTACATGCCAGCGCGCAGACCGGAGGAAATCGACGGTTTGATTGACGAAGACCGCGCAGCTTGATAGCATCCATGAGACTCGAACCAGCGGCGGCACCAATGAATCACGAACGAGAGACAGAAGAGGCGGAGACGCTGGATCACGGTGATTTTGGGAATACTGCCGCCCAATTTTCGAACAGATTTCATATGTTCGTTGGCTCGTCAATGTCTCGAATATATTTCGGGGATCAGATTGTCAAAGACGGCGAAGTTCTTTTTCACACGTCAATTGTCATGCACACAGCAGACCTTATAGAGCTGAGGGAACTGATCAACCGACTCCTGCCAGACAATGGCGACTCCTTCGACAGTAGCAGAGATCAAGAGGGTTGATATGCAACCAGCCGCCAGCACGTTAAACAGAGACTCTACGATTGCCTCTGATTCCGGTGGACACGGATGCGATCCCAAATGGAACCACAGTGGATCAAGTGTTGGTCCATCCGCAAATGGCCAAAGACGGGACGGCAGAATTAAGCCTAGACCGAAGCGCACGCTGGCTGCCGATCCCATAAACGGGCAGTTGGATGCCAACGAAATCCGCTTAATCCTTGATGAGCTGGAACTGCCGCAGCTTCCGGTCTCAGTTTCCAAGTGGTTAGTCCGGACAGGCATTGACTCTGCGGATGAACCTGCCGTCTGGGTATGGGCCGTTGTTCCCGACGATAAAATCGATGTAGATACAGATATCGCAATTCAGGATGCGGTGTTCGAATTCGTCCGGTCACGCATTGACATCCCGGCCTGGGTCTACGTCAGCTTCAAGACAACGGACAAATTGGATAATCTGAATTGAGTCTTCACGCAGACCTTCTTGAGCAGGCCAAATTCCTCGCCACCAAGGAACGGGGCACCCCGAATCAGGCAAACCTGCGCCGCGCGATATCAGCATCCTATTATGCGCTGTTTCACCGCTTGGTCGGTGAAACCACACGCATGTTGATTTCCCGGAACCACAGCGACGCACTTGCACTTAAAAAATGCGTTTCCAGAGCGTTTCGCCATTCCCATATGCGTGATGTCTGCAAATCAATTTCGCAAAAACGACTTCCATCGAAGCTCGTTCCTGCATTTCCTGATTTCAAAATTGACGACCGTCTTGTCAAAGTTGGGGGAGCATTTGTACGTCTACAGGAAGCACGGCATCAGGCAGACTACGATACGTACTATCACTTTGAACGAAACGAAGCACTTCGTTTCCAGAAACTCGCGGCCAATGCTATCGATGACTGGAACTTAATCTGCAAGACATCCCAAGCGGATGTCTTTATGGTTAGTCTGCTAATTCGTGATATCCAGAGCTAGCCATACTTTCGATTCAACGATGTGCTAAGTTGAACCTATCCGAAACCACAAACTTACGGTCGTTCTTTCCGGGGAAGAGAGTTTCCATGCAGGGCCAATTCTAAAATTGTGATTTCTTGCCGGGTCAGGTGTTAAGAAAACACCATCGGTTCAGCCGTAAAGCGCGGCCTAGATTGTTAGCCGGTTTTCCGCCTCAGGTGGAAATTCGATTGGCGACTTTCACTCACGGTATGGTTCAATCGGCAGCAAAGCGCACCCCTGTTCCACAGTAAAGTCCAACCCCTGATGCAGGTTCTTGGAGCGTTCCGTGACACAGGATGCTGCGAACCGGCTAGGCAGCGGCGAAAGCCTCGGTGAAGAAACCGGGAAATTGCCTTTCCCAGAGGCTGCCGCCACCTGATCCATTCGGAGAGATGCCGGATTCACGCGTTGAGGAAAGTCGGCCTGCTGCAGGGGGCGATAGCGCGCTAGCCCGGGGCGGTGCCGCCGCGGTCACGCGCAGCGGGGGTTTCGCACTGCCCGGATCCCCGGTATAGTCTCCCGCATCGATGGACTGACTCGGTGCCCGAGATTAAAACCCCGAGCAAACATAGTGAATGCATATGTAAGATCGTGTGGGCAACCGGCGAAGGGAAGATCGTCACCTACGGCGATATTTCGAAAAAGGTATATGGCTCACCCAAGGGAGAACAGGGAGTCGCGTCGGCGATCAAGGCCAAGTCCCGGACGATGCCGAACAAATTTCCTTGGTGGCGTGTTGTCAATAAAGAGCTGAAACCTACAAGCGCAACGCCAGCTGGAGCAGAAAAAGATGCCCGGCAGCTCCTCAAAAAAGGGAGGGTCTGTTTCCGCCATGATGGTTCGGTTAATCGCAAACACCGAAGGTCGTTCTGATCCGGGGGCCGGAGAGGATGAAGCAGCCGCATCCCGGCCCTTTCCCCCGTCTGGGCGGGGGAAAGGGCCGGGAATTGCGCTTCGAAGTGGATGTGGGGTTTGGTAGGAATACTGAAAATTCAGGCGGCCACTGTGGAGACATCAGGTGTACGGCCTCGGCCGAGTTGAAACCCGGACAGTGATTAGGGGGAACTTAGTGCCTTTCGCCTCATGACGCGCCAGTCGCCCGCTCGTTAATGAGCGAGCAATTCTCCACGCATCAGATCGAGATCCGCACCGAAACGCACTGTTTCACAACGCGACAGAATAGATCGCCAAGGCGGGCACTGCGTCATGAAGCCAAGCCGCGCCCGACACCCCGTCCTAGAAGGTGCTGCGGCCGGCAAGTCTCCAGCCGATGGCGTCAAGCCCCTTCCATTCCCATCCACAAACCATCATAATGGTCCAAACAAAAACGACAGAGCAGCACAATGCCCGATGACCTACTCTCGCGCCCGCCATCAACTGATTCGTATGACGCTGCGTCAATCGAAGTGCTGGAAGGATTGGAACCAGTCCGAAAACGTCCAGGAATGTACGTCGGCGGAACCGATGAACGAGCCCTCCACCACCTCGTTGCCGAAGTGCTCGACAACTCAATGGATGAGGCGGTAGCCGGACATGCGACCCGGATTGAAGTGGAACTCCACGCCGACCATTCCGTTACCGTTCGCGACAACGGACGTGGCATCCCTGTAGAGCCGCATCCGAAATTTCCCGACAGGAGCGCTCTGGAGGTCATACTCTGCACGCTCCACGCGGGCGGCAAATTCTCGGGAAAGGCATATCAGATCTCAGGTGGGCTGCATGGCGTCGGAGTTTCCGTGGTCAACGCCCTTTCCGACAGCCTGCGGGTGGAAGTGGCCCGAAACCGGGAATTGTTCGCCCAGGAATTCTCACGTGGATTGCCGTTGGGTCCGGTACAGTCCCTAGGCGCCACCTCCAACCGCCGCGGAACGACGGTCACCTTCCACGCTGATGCGGAGATTTTCGGACAGTCCCGGTTCAAGCCCAGGCGGCTCTTCAGAATGGCCCGGTCAAAAGCCTACCTGCATTCCGGTGTCGAAATCCGCTGGCGCACTCACATCGAGGATGACGACGTTCCCAGCGAGGCCACCTTCCACTTTCCCGGAGGACTGGCCGACTATCTCGGTGAGCAGATGGCGGGAGCCTCGACCTATGCCGACCGCCCGTTTGCCGGACGTGTGGAATTCGAGGAACGCTTCGGAAGCCCCGGCGCCGTTGAATGGGCGATCAACTGGACACCAAGCCGGGACGGTTTCATCCAGTCCTACTGCAATACTGTCCCGACTCCTGAGGGCGGAACCCACGAAAGCGGATTCTGGAATGCCATTCTCAAAGGGATCCGTGCCTACGGAGAATTGGCGAACAACAGAAAGGCGCCACAGATTTCCAGGGAAGACCTGACCTCTGGCGGCTGCGCACTCGTTTCCTGCTTCATACCCGAACCGGAATTCTCCGGTCAGACCAAGGACAAACTCTCGACCACCGACGCGCAGCGCCTCGTCGAAACGGCGGTTCGCGACCACTTTGACAACTGGCTTGCGACCGACACCAAGTCAGCCGGCGCGATACTGGACTTCCTTGTGCTGCGAGCTGAGGAGCGCCTCCGCCGCCGGCAGGAAAGGGAAACCGCGCGGAAATCAGCAACAAAAAAGCTGCGGCTTCCCGGGAAACTCGTCGACTGCACCTCGAACACCCGGGACGGAACCGAGATCTTCATAGTAGAAGGCGACAGCGCTGGCGGTTCCGCGAAAATGGCCCGTGACAGGAACATGCAGGCGCTTCTCCCGCTGCGCGGAAAAATTCTGAACGTGCTCGGAGCCGCGCGTTCAAAGCTCGGACAGAACGCCGAAATCAACGATCTCTGCCAGGCACTTGGCGTGGGCATGGGAACCAGATTCTGTGTCGACGACCTTCGCTACGCCAAAATCATTATCATGACCGACGCAGACGTTGACGGCGCCCATATCGCGTCGCTGCTCATGACCTTTTTTTTCGTACAGATGCGCCCGATGATCGACGCCGGGCACCTCTATCTTGCATGTCCGCCTCTGTACCGCCTCACCCAGGGAGCAAAAAGGGTTTACTGTCTTGACGAAACGGAACGGGACAAGTGGCTGGCAACCGGCCTGGGAGGAAAGGGAAAGATCGACGTCAGCCGCTTCAAGGGACTTGGCGAAATGGACGCCAAGGATCTCAAGGAAACCACAATGAACCCGGCCACCCGCAAGCTCATTCGGGTTACCATAAACGAGGACGAGCCGGGCGAGACAGGCGACCTCGTCGAGCGCCTGATGGGAAAGAAGCCGGAACTCAGGTTTCAGTATATCCAGGAGAACGCGCGCTTCGTGGAGGAACTTGACGTCTGAGCGAAGCCGTCAAAGCGCGGCTTCAGGTCCGGCATTCGGTTTTATGCTTGCCTTGGCTTTCCCGCATAAGGTTCGCACGCGGCAAAGCCGGCCAATTGCCGGTCGGTAGACCTGCCGCCGCATGCCAATGCGGACGGATCAGGAGCCGTCCTGAACGATCTTCCCGTCCGCAAGCCGTGCAACTCGGTCCATGCGAGCTGCAAGATTAAGGTTGTGCGTGGCAACCAACACCGCCATGCGGGTGTCGCGCACCAGTTCCATCAACGCCCCGAAAACCATATCCGACGTGCCGGGATCAAGGTTCCCCGTCGGTTCATCCGCCAGAAGGAGCAGCGGTGCATTCGCAAGCGCTCTGCAGAACGCGACGCGCTGCTGCTCACCCCCGCTCAGCGCAGCGGGACGGTGGCCGGATCGGTCAGCAACACCGACCCTCCCCAGAAGTTCCATGGACCGCGCCTCTGCAGCGGCACGTCCGACGCCATTGGCGAGCTGGGGAAGAACAACGTTTTCGAGGGCCGTGAACTCGGGCAGCAGGTGGTGGAACTGGTAGACGAATCCGACCTCGCGCCTCCGCGCCTCGGTGCGCCGGCGGTCGGACCGCCCGGTCATATCGGTGCCGCCGATCACCACCTTCCCGCTATCGGGAGAGTCTAGAAGACCTGCGATGTGAAGCAGTGTCGATTTGCCCGCGCCGGAAGGGGCGACCAGCGCCACGACCTCACCGCGGGTCACCTGGAGATCGGTTCCGCGAAGGACAGGCACTTCTCCGACCGTACCACGGCCGTAAAACTTCTCGATTCCCTGAAGGTCCAGAGCGGCTTCACTCATAACGAAGCGCCTCGACCGGATTCATCCGCGCGGCGCGGCGAGCCGGAAACACCGTCACGACAAAGCTGAGGCCGAGCGAAAGACCAACCGCGGAAATGACATCACCGGGCAATAGCCTGGCGGGAAGATGGTAGATTCCACGGATGGACGGATCCCAGACCCCTCCACCCATGAGATAGTTCACGAAGCTGAAGATCGGATCGATGTAGACCGCGAACAGACAGCCGAGAATCGTTCCCGCGACAGTGCCCGCCACGCCGATCGATGCGCCGCATATTAAGAAAATACGCAGAATGGAACCTTCAGTAAGTCCGACTGTCCGGAGAATGCCGATGTCACGCCCTTTGTTCTTCACCAGCATAATCAGCCCTGAGACGATGTTCATTGTCGCAATCAGCACCAGGATCGAGAGAATCACGAACATAACGTTGTCCTCGACGTCCAACGCTCTAAGAAACGCTCCGGATCTGTCGCGCCATGTCCAGACAAGCGCCCTTTCGCCGCCTGCGTGGAAGATATCGGGCAGATAGGAGTCGACCTCCTCCGGTTCCGCGACGATGACCTCGATTTCGTCGGCACGACCTTCTTTGTTGAAATAGCTCTGCGCTTCCGCGAACGGCATATAGAGACGGGTCCGGTCGATGTCGTACCGGCCAGCGGTAAATATGTAGACAACCTCATAGGCGTTTACCCGCGGCGAAATCCCGAAAGCTGTCTTCACCCCATCCGGTGAGATCAGCCTGATCCTGTCGCCGACAGAGGCGCCAATTTCGTGTGCCACACCCGAACCGATCGCGACACCGTTCCGGAAGGCTTCAATGTCTCCGTACCGTTCTTCTGAATCCGCAACACGGGGTATTGTCTTTAGGTCTTCGAGCTTGATTCCGAAGACCTCCACACCAGCGTTTCGTCCCTGGAGGCTGGCCATCACCTGCCCTTTGACGAGCGGAGCCGCACGTACGACTCCGTCAACATCTGCTACACGCGAGGACATCGAATCGTAGTCGGTGAGCGCGCGGGTCCATTGGCCGGTTTCAGATTCGTAAGCCGACGAATAGACAGTGACATGGGCATTGGCGCCAAGAATGGTATCTACAAATTCGGCTCTGAACCCGGACCGAACAGCAAGAGTGGCGATAAGGGCAAAGACCGCAAGGGCGATGCCGATCAGGGAAATCCACGTCATGACCGAAACGCCTCCCTCCGCCCTGCGTGAGCGAAGGTAGCGCCAGGCAATCATCCATTCGTGGGGAGAGAACGGGGAGGTACGCAAAGACCCTTCCAAGCATTCGACGTATTCCGCACAGTGCCCATGACATCAGCGAAGGTCAAGCCGCACCGACGCCGTTGACGATTGGCCGCAGCGAATCCGACAGAAGTTCAGGAATCCGCCAATAAGCGCGGGCCATGCATGTCGCGCGAAGTGAGATCGTCGATCATACGCACGGACCGGATCCAAGCGGGATCGGAGTAAAGGGCCGGACATTTCGGTCCTGAGGCTCAGGCAATCGACAACGCGAAAGCAATCCGGCCGACTGATTCGCATTTCCCCCGACCGTCGCAGTCCCGCGCATTTCGCTGGCATTCCCGCCCGAGGGCACTTCCACAGCGCCTGCAGGAACCCAATCCGTTCGATCTTTGCGGTAAACTGCCACAGGTTTGCGTGCCGGTCTTGCCGAAATGCGTCCTTGACACGAAAATGGGAAACCGGATTGGAGGCATGAAATGGGATACGCTGACATTTACAGATCCTGGCAGGACGACCCCAACGCGTTCTGGATGGCTGCGGCGGAAGCGATTGACTGGGAACGCAACCCCACGAAAGCTCTCTTTCACGAAAACGCACCGCTATATGAATGGTTCTCCGATGGACTGACCAACACCTGCTGGAACGCCGTTGACCGGCATGTGCCGGCCCGAGGCAGCCAAGCGGCGATCATCTATGACAGCCCGGTCACCGGAACGAAAAAGACCATAACGTACCGCGAACTTCAGGTACTGGTCGCCCAGCTTTCTGGCGCTCTGCAAGAGCGAGGTATCGGAAAGGGCGACAGGGTCATCATCTACATGCCCATGGTTCCGGAAGCGATTGTCGCGATGCTTGCGGTCACCAGGATAGGAGCGATTCACTCCGTCGTGTTCGGCGGTTTCGCCTCGAACGAACTCGCTGTCCGAATCGATGATTGTCAGCCGAAAGCGATCCTGTCTGCATCCTGCGGAATCGAGCCTGGCCGCGTGGTGGAGTACAAACCGCTGCTCGACGGCGCGATCGAGATGGCTTCGCACAGTCCCGACTTCACCCTGATCCTCCAGCGGGAGCAGGCGTCGGCAAGCCTGGTGGACGGCCGCGATTTTGACTGGAACCAGGCACAGGAAAGTGCCAGCCCGGCCGACTGCGTGTTTGTTGAAGGCAACCAACCGGCATACATTCTCTATACATCCGGTACGACTGGCCAACCGAAGGGAGTCGTCCGGCCTACTGGCGGTCATCTTGTCGCCCTGAACTGGACAATGAAAAACGTCTACAACGTTGATCCCGGGGATGTGTTCTGGGCGGCTTCGGACGTGGGTTGGGTCGTTGGCCATAGCTACATTTGCTACGCACCCTTGATTCATGGAAACACAACCATTGTTTTTGAAGGAAAACCGGTCGGAACTCCCGATTCCGGAACCTTCTGGCGTATAATCTCGGAACACAGCGTCCGCTGTTTCTTTACCGCCCCAACGGCGTTCAGGGCGATAAAACGGGACGACCCACAAGGTGAATTCCTGAAGGGGCATGACCTAACCTGCCTGGACACGCTCTATCTTGCTGGCGAGCGCGCGGATCCGGATACCATTGAATGGGCAAAAGACCTTCTTGATGTTCCGGTGATCGACCATTGGTGGCAGACCGAGACCGGCTACACGATTGCGGGAAATCCAATGGGAATCGAACAGCTTCCCGTCAAGCTCGGTTCGCCAACGGTGCCGATGCCCGGTTACCAGATCAAGATACTCGATGACGACGGCCATCCGGTTCCGACCGGCGAATTGGGTTCGATCGCGATCAAGCTCCCTCTGCCTCCAGGAACGCTTCCGACGCTGTGGAACGCGGAGGACCGGTTCCGGAAATCGTATCTCGAGCGCTTCCCAGGCTACTACGACACCGGCGACGCGGGCATGAGCGACGAGGACGGATATGTCTGGATAATGGCCCGCACGGACGACGTCATCAATGTCGCGGGGCACCGACTGTCCACCGGCGGCATGGAGGAGGTTCTAGCGTCCCATCCGGACGTTGCGGAATGTGCGGTCGTCGGGGTTGCTGACGCCCTGAAAGGCCAGCTGCCTATGGGGTTTGTCTGCCTCACGAAGGGCGTCAGCAGGCCAAATGGAGAAATCACGGCTGAATGCGTACGACTTGTCCGCGACCGCATTGGGCCGGTTGCCGCATTCAAACTAGTGGCAGTCGTTGACCGCCTACCGAAGACCCGCTCGGGAAAGATCCTTCGCGCGACAATGGCCAAGATTGCGGACGGCATCGAATTCAAACAGCCCGCAACCATCGACGACCCGGCTATCCTGGATGAAATTCGCGAGGCTGTGGCCGGACTTGGCTATCCTCTGCAATAGGTCGGCCCCGCCCCTTCGCCCGGAAAGTTCTTCACTTCGGCAAAAATCCCACCGGCTGGGAAAGTCTCCGCTTGCTTATGGCTTTACGGGCAAATACAGAACGTGGCTTATGGAATTCCTTTCCATCAAACCTTCCCTCGCAGTCGCCGTGAACTTTGCGGTTGCGTAGAAACAGGACAGTCCAGTTCCATGGATTGAAATGCGCCGATACAGATGACGTCGCTCGGTGGTATAGTCCGAAAGGTCAGGCAGACCGGGACCGGACGCCAAGGTTCAGTCATTCCAAGCGTGTTGGCTCAGTAGCCCCACTAACGCCGGAGGCTATCATGATCCATTACGTGGCGGGTGCCAGCCGCAGCAGCCTTCTGCCCTTGTTGCGATGGAACCACGCACGCCGCAGACGGTCAAAAGAATTGGCTGTCAGCGGCATCCGGGCCTGCGCAGTCCATCACCGCAACGGCAGCACTTGCTTTGGAACCGAGCCGGCCTATTGTGACGACCAAGTCCGAAGCTATGTCAGATAGAGTCGTACCCATGCCCTCAATGGCTCCGAAAACCGAACCGGCTCCCGACGCCTCGCTCCTGTCGCTGACAGCCCTGCGGAACCGATAGGAAAAAACATGAAGAAACTGCTCATTTCGATCTGGCTGGCGGTGTTGGCTCCATGCATGGCCTACAGTGACATTTTCGAGTTCAGCGAATATGGGGCCGGGAGTTCACGCGCGAAAAAATCGGAATGGCTTCTGCTTGACGACGATCGTGATCCAACCACTGATCCGTATCCGTGGGGAATGACCGCCACCTGCGACGGGAAGGGCAGCTATGAGTTTGCCATCGCCCTTCACGGCATCGTTTCCAGACGGCCCAAGGCGGTGGACGTCGAATACAAAGTTGGAGACGGGGAGACGGTCGCAACCCAAGGTTTTGCACTGGACTCGATTCTTACGGGCCTTTCCAAGTCTCTTGGAACCGATCTGTCAGAGGCTGTTTCCCTGGGTCTGACCATTGTTCTGGGCGTAACCGGCGAGTCAGCTACATGGTCAACGACTTTCGAGGGATACGATCCTGACCCGGACAGGATTGAATTCGTTTCCGGCGGCTGTCGATAAATTCGGACAGGCAGACTGAATAGCCAGACCGGCCAGATGCCCCTCTACCTGTCCATCGCATGGATTTTCCATTCCCCATGCGGGAGTCACAATTCCTCACCCTTGCGATAAGGGTTTTCCACATTGAGGGCACATCCTGAACCAATCCGACTGAGGGGACTGGAAAGTTCGGTGGATTCCCGCTCTGAACGGTTCAACGGTTCAGGAATACTCGAACCGCAGCCTCGAATTCCCGCGGTTTCTCCGCGTGGAGCCAATGCCCGGCGTCAGGTATCTTTGCAAAGCGCGCGGACGAAAAAACAGTCCTGGCCTTGGCGCGGCCTTTCGAATTGACATAGTCACTGTCGGCACCTGCCAGAAAGAGCGTCGGATGGTCTGACTCCGCATCGAACTCCGGCCAGCCCGTTATTCTGTCCATCTCGGCCTGCAGAACGTCAAGGTTGAGTCGCCAGCGCTTCTCCTTCAAGTCAAGCGATTGCAGCAGAAACGCCCTCACGCTGGGCTCTTCGATGGACTCGCGCAACATCGCGTCGGCGTCGGAGCGCAGTCTGACAGCAGACAGATCAACCGTGCGCATCGCTTCAATGAGGCGGCTTTGGCCGTGATCATAGGCAACCGGTGCGATATCAGCGACGACAAGGCGCCTGACCATCCTGGGATACAGAAGCGCAACCGCCATCGAAGCCTTGCCTCCCATGGAATGGCCTACAACGTCTGCGCGGCCGCCAAGGGATTCAATCACCTCCGCAAGGTCTGCAGCGAGGTCTTCATAGCGGTGGCTGTTTCGCCAATCGCTCCAACCATGGTTGCGCATATCTACGGTCAGCACCCTGCGATCCGCAGCCAGTCGATTTGCAACGGCATTCCAGTTCCTTCCGGATCCGAAGAGACCATGCGCGATCAACAATGGGGCTTGATCGGAACCGGAACCGTGCTCATATACCTGGATCATGGCAGTTTGAATAAATGAGCGCGTCAGTGCAGTCCAGACTGCCGACGTGGCGTTTGAGCCGCGTTCCTTCCGAATTCGAACTGCGATGGGGGATCGATCCGGCGATCCATCCCCTGCCCTGCCCGGCAGCCTGACTCAGTTCAAATGCCTTGATAGATCGGGAAGCGGTCGCAGAGTTCCCTGACTCCGGTCCTCACGCGGTTCTCTACCTCCTGATTGCCGTCCTCACCGTTTGCCGCGAGGCCGTCAACCACTTCAACAATCCAGTCTGCGATCTGCCGGAATTCTTCGGTTTCGAATCCTCGTGTCGTGCAGGCGGGGCTCCCAAGCCTGATGCCACTGGTTACAGTCGGCTTTTCATCGTCGAAGGGAATACCGTTTTTGTTGCAGGTAATGCTGGCCCGGCCGAGAGCCTCTTCAGTCCCATTTCCCTTCACGCCTTTCGGGCGAAGGTCGACGAGCATGACATGGGTGTCGGTACCGCCGGTTACGATATCAAGACCTCCCTTCATCAACTGATTGGCCAATGCCTGGGCGTTGGCGATCACCCTTCGGACATAGGTTCTGAATTCCGGCTGCAGCGCCTCCTGGAATGCTACCGCCTTTGCCGCAATTACGTGCATGAGCGGCCCTCCCTGAATGCCGGGAAAGACGGCTGAATTGACTTTTCTGGCTATGTCCGCGTCATCCGTCAGAATCATTCCGCCCCTTGGCCCCCGAAGTGTTTTGTGAGTGGTGGTCGTCGCCACATGGGCATGTGGAAAAGGATTCGGATGTTCTTTCGCTGCAATCAGGCCCGCTATGTGCGCCATATCTACATGCAGCCAAGCACCCACTGAATCCGCGATTTCCCGCATCCGGGCAAAGTCAATCTGGCGCGGAATCGCCGAACCCCCGACTATGATGAGCTTCGGCCGATGCTGAAGGGCCAGTTCCGCAGCCTGATCATAGTCGAAAGCAAGATCCTGCTTTCGAACGCCATACTGCACTGCGTTGAACCACTTGCCCGACTGGTTTGGCCGGGCACCATGAGTGAGGTGGCCGCCGGCATCGAGGCTCATTCCCAGAATCGTGTCTCCGGGCTGGATCAGAGCCTGAAACACACCTTGGTTGGCTTGGCTGCCGGAATTTGGCTGGACGTTGGCGAATCCACAGCCAAAAAGTTCCTTTGCGCGCTCGATCGCCAGCGATTCCGCTATGTCGACGAATTCGCATCCGCCGTAGTAGCGGCGGCCTGGATAGCCTTCGGCGTATTTGTTGGTCAGTACCGATCCCTGTGCCTGAAGGACCGCTCGGCTGACGATGTTCTCGCTGGCGATGAGTTCGATTTCATCCCGCTGCCGACCCAGCTCTTTATCGATGGCGTCAAAGATCTCGGGATCTCGGTCCGACAGGTCTTCGGAGAAAAACGGCAAGTTGCGGTTCGAAGCGTTCATTGGGCCATTCCTTGCTTTCGGTCTGCAGGGTCGCACTTACCCAATCTGACCGCAGCGGCAAGATCGTCAATGCGACTCATTGGATATTGCAAACGCCGGGAACAGCGTCTTTCGCTGTCGGTCCGAACCGGACCATCGCCACAAGGCTGAAGGCATGCGGCAGTTGGAGCGGCATCCGCTTGAAAGCGTCGTGGTCAACCTAGCGATTCGGAGACGCCTACGGCCAACGAAGGGTCGATTGCCTCCATGCGATCTAGGATTGGACCTTGGGCTCCAGTTCGTTCCAAAGCTCGTGAATGAATGAAGTTCCACCGCTTTGTCCCCTTGTCTTTCCAGAGAACGCGGGCAATCACTCGGAAAAGGAGTGAATATGGCCCACACCCGCAGGATAGCATTTGCCGCGAGCCGGACAAAGATCGCTCGGGACGCCCTGAAGGAACTGACTGCAGTCTACGGCTCCGTCCCTAAGGCAAGAGCCGATGTGATCGTCGCGCTTGGCGGCGACGGATTCATGCTCCAGACACTTCATGGAATCATGCATCTGGACGTACCCGTCTACGGCATGAACTGCGGAACCATCGGCTTCCTGATGAACGAACACTCCGCTGATGGGCTGACCGAACGCCTTGAAGCAGCAGAGGAAACAGTGATCAATCCCTTGGCAATGTCTGCGGAGGCATTGGACGGCACCCTGAAGAAGGGACTGGCGATCAACGAAGTATCGCTCCTGCGAGCCGGCCCACAGGCAGCAAAACTCAGGGTATCGATCGATGGAAAGGTCCGGATGGACGAGCTTGTCTGTGACGGCGCGCTCGTCAGCACTCCAGCGGGTTCTACGGCTTACAACTATTCAGCGCACGGACCGATACTTCCGATCGGGTCTGACGTCCTGGCTCTGACGGCAGTGGCCGCGTTCAGGCCGCGCAGGTGGCGGGGCGCGCTCCTCCCAAAATCGGCCGTAGTGCGTTTTGATGTGCTCGAAGCGGAAAAACGCCCCGTTATGGCAGATGCGGACACCCGCTCGGTTCGGAGGGTCACAGCAGTAGAGGTGCGTTCGGATCCAAGCATTGAGCACCGTCTGCTGTTCGATCCAGGCCATGGGTTGGAAGAACGGCTTATTCGAGAGCAGTTCGTCTAGAGGTGCGCAGCAGCATCCACTGTCACCATACACTGCCGTTGCCACGAGCGACCGCAGAAAAGGAAGTTGGCAGTCGAATGAGTTCTTCATCGATTCGAATCCCGACTGCACCTCGTGTGGTCTAAATCCCTCGAACGACGTTGTGCGGGCCAATTCGTCTCTGGAAATGCTGCCGGATCGCTGACTTCCAACACAATCCCTTTTTCCGCATTCCCGCAAGCCGCCACCTGTCCGACAGATTCGGATGATCGACCACTTGAGGAAAATCCAGTAACTTCAGCACCCTACTCACTGGATTTCATGCGGACGCAAGCATTTGGCGCTGCATCCAAATCCGGTGACGTCTGATTGACATCGAACCGGAGCGGTGACACCGGACGGAAATTTCGCGGAAGCAAAAACTATTACTACAATATGTTGCCTTACATCCCAACACAGTGTAGAGATGCGCCATAGGTGCATAGACGCGGTGATGCATACCTTGACTGCGGGATCCACATGACACCGATGTGGATCCCGCTTTCGTTTGTCAAGGTGCCGAAGTCTGGAATCAGTGAAGGCGCCAGGTGCTCAGACGCGGTCTTCGCATTTGCCTTGCGGCATACCCTGACGCCTTCCAGAACACGAATCACCTGACGGCGATCCTTGTCCACGCTCAGATCCCTCAGGACCGTCGCTGCCGCTCGGATCTCGCGACCCTCACAGCCTGCCCATGGTCTCACGACCATATGCAGCAGCCAATTGGCGACACGCAACCCGTTCCGACCTCCTAAGGCTCTTGCGAACCTGCACAGGACCGCCGTTCCGAAAGCTCACGCCACTCGGCGGGAAGCGCTCCAGTCCGCCAAGCCTGCCCATTCCACGTCCGAAGACGTTTCGTGTTTCGGCCGACCTTCCGAAACCCCCACCTTGCGACAGCAATCCAAGGATTGCCACCGCTCCGTTTCGGCGTCGGAGACCTTTGCGCCACGCTCCGGTTCCCAGAACCTTCCGCGCATTTGTACAGTTGCATCTACACATGCGTGTTACAAGAAAAAATATACTGCAAATCAATATTTTCTGTGGAAAACCTGTTGAATTACTTTTGGAAATCCGGTGGATAATCCAACCCGCCGGATTCTTTTGGATGTGACTTGTTCCGCAAAGGCAGCTGAACGCCTTGGGAGAGGCCGAAAACGGGCAATTCGGAAGCGAATTGAACGATCACCCGAATCACCTTCGGCAACAGCTGGTTGTCACAACCTCGGTGCGCAACCGCATCGCATCAATCCAGATTCCAGGTCGGTCGACGACATGGAACCCCATTAGCGAATTTCGGCGCGTCTTCCGGAATTCCGAGATTGGATTCGCATTTGGTCGCAGATGCCACCATTCGCACCGTAGCAAAGGCTAAGTAGCGCCTTCTCCGCTGGCCGCAAGCCTGTCGATCTGACGCGCCAGCGCGGGAATGACATAGCCCGCACGTGCAAGGCCTTTCATGATCTCAGCCGTAGGACTTCGCCCCGCCCGGCCAAGCGCCCAGGCTGTCGCGGATCGGGTTCCAGTGCGGCACCATGCCAGAACCGGCCCACCTTGAGACTCCGCGGCCTCCCGCTGGCGCTTTATCGCGCCCGGGGTCATGCCGCCGTTGTCTATCGGATTGTCAATGTATACCAGACCAGCAGCTTCCGCCGCCGCCTGCATCAGGTCGGCTCGGAGATCAGCCGGGATTTCTGCGTCAGGCCGATTGTTGATGACGGCCACAAATCCTTCGGCAGCGGCTGCTGCCATGTCATTCGGTTCCAGCTGAGGTGAAACCGCGAATTCAGGTGTAATGCGACGGATGTCCATGGTGTCATCTTTTACGTTCACTCCATTGCGAAGTCCACCCGTCTACGTCACGTTCCCGCAGTTCCCGGAAACTCTTTAGCGCATCGTCGATTCATATGTACAGAGACTAACACAAGGGACTTGACCCGGAACTGGCCGAACACACGAGGTGCATCGCCCTCGTCGGCACCGAAGGTTGCGCCAACGTCATCTTTGCCTCCAGCAGCGAAGGCGGCATGTGATGAATTATGGTCAACCAATTCCGGAAATGAGGAGAAATTTCATGTCACGTGAGTTCCGCGTTGACGTTCGCAGATGTGAAGACACACGCGTCTTGTTGGCCACCAGCCCAGACATACACGGCCTGGTTATCGAAGCTGGAACGATCGGACGCGTTACGGACGTAATTGAAGAACATGCCCCACGCCTCATTGAAACGAATCTCGGCGTGAAACCCGACGAGGGATATGTGATCAATGTACGGTATATTCCGTCAAATTCACCGACGGTACAGAGATTAATCAACGTGGAGGTCCCGTTGGAGGCACAAGCGGACCAAGCCCGGCAGGGTATTGGCGCAAAGTTGGGAGACACCTGAAGTTGCAGGATGGCCAGTGGCAAGGCGAGTCACGAATTTTGGCCCTGCGTGCACCGCACCGCCCGAAATGTACCTGTCCCTGTGAAAGTCAAGAGCAGGCATACTGCCAACGAAATCCGGAAAGCAGCCGGGATGGGTAAGAAATTCTAGTGCGGCGGCTCATTTTTGGCTCAGCATTTCGGAACAGCGCAGTTGGCGGTTCCAAGTCTGGAAATCCCTGATTTGCCAGAGATCGCACATCCTTCAATTCAATGAAGCTGCAAATTCAGGCCCTCATTGCCGCGCCCTCAGGATCATAGGGTGACGGCGCGATCACACGTGCGCTGCGCTCCTTACCCACAATGTGAACGGTCAGTTCCGTGCCTTCCGAACTTACTGCGTCATCAATCATGGCCATCGCGAGAGACTTGCCCACCGTGTGACCGAATCCCCCGGACGTGACAAAGCCAACCCGTTTCCCGTTCTGCCAAACAGGTTCATACCCACTTGCATCCGCGTCCGTTGCATCAACTTCGATGGTGACCACGCGTTGCTCCGGCGGATTTACGTCCCGCTCGGTCAAAGCCGCCTCACGGCCGACGAAGTCGCCTTTGCCCCACGCGATCCAGCGGTCCATGCCGGTCTGTCCAGGAGTGTACGCTTGGGTAAATTCCGTGCTCCAGATGCCAAAGCTTTTCTCAAGTCGCAGGCTTAACAACGCGTTGTAGCCTACCTCGCGAATTCCAAACTCTTCACCTGCTGCCAGAAGCGTGTCACGAAGCGTGACATGTTCTGTCGCTGAGCAATGGATTTCGTAGCCAAGTTCTCCGGTGACGGAAAGACGTCCGACCTTGACGCGAAGCAAGCCAATGTCGAACGTTCCACACCTCATGAACGGCAGGTCGCAAATTGAGTCGCCAGCGGCAAGTTCGATGACTGAACGGCTCTTGGGCCCGGAAAGGCTGAAGCCCAAGGTGGCGTCAGATATATCCCTGACCGTAACATCATCTCCCATGCGGTCCTGGAACCATCGCATATGCCATTCGCGCAGGTAATAGCTGCCCATAATCCACCAAGTGCCGTCGCCCCAGTTGAATATGGTCAGATCTCCCTTCAGCTTGCCCTCGGGGCTGAGCATCGGGGCCAAGCGAACGCCGCCCGGTGCGGGAAGCCTGCAGGCCATCATATGGTCAAGCCAGGCTTCCGCTTCGGCGCCTGTGACCTCAAAGCGCGAAAATCCTGAAATATCGAGAAGGCCAACGCCTTCACGCGCAGCCTTGCATTCTTCAGCCACGAGGCCGAACGCGTTTGAACGCTTGAGCGTCGGCGTCTCCTTAAAGTCCGCAGACGGCGCGAAGTAGAGCGGAACTTCGAGTCCCCAACTAGCCCCCCATTGGCAGCCAGCGGCAGACATGGCGTCGTAAGCCGGCGATTTTTTCAGAGGACGCCCGGCAGGCAGCTGCTCATTCGGGTAAGTCATCACGAACCGGCGCATGTAGAACTGGCCGGTTGTTTCCTTGATGAACCGCCTGTTCTCAGCCCATGGACCGTAACGCGCCACATCCATGCCAAAGACATCCGCTTCCGGTTCACCGTGGATCATCCACTCCGCCAGCGATTTGCCGACACCTCCTCCTTGGAGGAAGCCAGCCATCACCGCGCAGGCGCACCAGTATCCGGGTTTGCCGCGCACCGGACCAACAAGTGGGTTTCCATCAGGCGAAAACGTAAATGCCCCGTTCACCCAGGTCTTGACGCCTACTTCCTTCAACGCCGGATAGCGCTCGAAACCCAACGTAAGCTCCCGCTCGATCCGGTCTGGGTCTTCCTGCTGGAGCTGCATGCCGTAGTTCCACGGCGCTCCGTCCATCATCCAGTGTTCATGATTGATCTCGTAAATGCCCAGAAGCATTCCCTTCTGGTCCTGGCGCATATAGGTGAAACCCTCGAGGTCCACGACAAGCGGAACCTCTTTCTCAAAGTTTTCAAGCTCCGGCACTGTGTCCGAAATCAGATAGTGATGGTTGAGAGGGGAAACCGGAAGCTCGATTCCAGCCATCCGTCCCACCTGTTTGGCCCACAACCCTGCCGCGTTCACAACATGGTCGGTTCGAACCGTTCCGTTCTCGGTCACGACTTCCCAACCTTCGGCCGTCTGGTTCAGTTCAAGCACGCGGTTATGTTCGATGATCTCTGCACCGCGCTTTTTTGCGGCGCCGGCATAGGCGTGTACGGTCCCGGTTGTGTCGACATATCCCTCGCGATCGGCCCACATTCCCCCAAGAATTCCGTGGGTCGACATGACGGGGCAATGCTCTCCCGCCTCCTCTGGGGTAATCAGATGAACGTCTTCAATGCCTATGGATTGGAACACCCGGTAAGCCGACTGCAGCCATTCCCAACGATCCGGTGTGCCCGCAAGCGTCATTCCGCCGGTCATGTGCATCCCGACCGACTGACCCGACTCCTTCTCGATTTCGCTCAATAGATCAATGGTGTAGGCTTGCAGGTTCGCGATATTCGGGTCTGCATTCAGCGCGTGGAACCCGCCTGCGGCGTGCCAGCTTGAGCCGCAAGTCAGAACGTCTCGCTCGATCAGACAAACATCCTTCCAGCCGAATTTCGCCAGATGGTAAATCACCGAGGTTCCTACGACCCCTCCGCCAATAACGACCGCTTGATAGTGAGACTTCATTTTTTCCTCATGACTGGCCGGACCTTTGAGCTTCGGATTCACACTTCCTGCGTCGTTCCTGAATGCACCTATCGTTTGGCCAATCAGTGCACATGTGTCCAGAGAAAATTCAAGTGCGGAATCCTCTCGCAGATCTCCGGTAGAAGGCCATTCGGTTGGACGCCTTGTACAAGTGGAACATTGCAATGTACGCCGGTCTTAAAATGCAGATTGCAGGTAACTTGAAAACCGGTGAACCAAGCCTTCGGCGAGCACAGCCGTTAATCGTGTTGCCGTTTGCCAGACGGTGGAAACTCGGAGCGGCGGAAGAACCACTGCCGCCGACAGGCCGACCGTCATCGGGACTCAGCGCATATGCCGGAACCGGAACGGGCAGCCTGCAAAGGGCGCAGTCCCGACCTTTCCGCCGCAGCGTACTGGCTCAAGGCTCTCCGTCCAAGAACAGGTCAAGCTAATCTATGTCAATTCCACGAACCGATCGGAATCGAGAATCCTCAATGCCAGCTCACGGAATCGAACGAGGCAGTCCCACAGCCAGTCAGAGCCTGTTCACTGGAACCTTCAGGAATGTGTTTCCTTCCTCATCAGGAGGAGGCATCTTTCCAGCCCTCATATTCACCTGCAGCGAAGGAACGATCAGCCTAGGCATCGAGAGCGTCCTGTCCCGGCTTTGGCGCATCTCGACAAACTCCCGTGATCCAACGCCATCCCGAATATGCACGTTCTTGGCCTTTTGCTCCCCAACGGTAGACTCCCAAGCATACTCGTCACGCCCCGGTGCCTTGTAATCATGTCCAACAAAAATCCGCGTGCTGTCAGGCAGGGAGAGTATCTTCTGGATCGAACTGAACAGATCCTCGGCAGACCCGCCGGGAAAGTCACAGCGCGCAGTGCCGAAATCGGGCATGAACAGAGTGTCGCCAACAAAGGCGGCGTCACCGATCACATATGTCATGCAAGCCGGTGTATGCCCTGGAGTATGCAGCACGTCACCGCGAAGCTGGCCAACGAAAAAGCTGTCACCTTCTGTGAAAAGCCTGTCGAACTGGCTGCCGTCGCGCTGAAACTCAGTGCCTTCGTTAAAGACCTTTCCGAAAGCGTCCTGTACAACAGTGATGTTTTCGCCGATGCCAATCCGTCCGCCAAGCCTATCCTGAATGTATGGCGCTGCGGACAAGTGGTCAGCATGCACATGGGTCTCAAGTATCCACTGCAGATCAAGGTCTTCTTCGAGCAGAAATTCGATTACGCGGTCAGCTGAACGGGTGTCGGTGCGTCCGCTCGCGTAGTCGAAGTCGAGCACACTGTCTATCACTGCGCAGCCACGGCCCTGTGGGTCGCGCAAAACGTAGGACACGGTGTTCGTTGCCTGGTCGAAGAATGCGGTAACGTCTGGTGACATGAGGCAGATCCTTGAGTCCGATCTACGATAGCGAATGAATACATCGGCTTTCCGGGGATTCAAGGCACAATGCCAAAGATCGTCTCTGTCGCGCAGGACCGGGGATGGTCAGCAGTCCCTCTAGGCAGCAGAAGAGTCCTTCGGCGAGATCCATGCAATGCCGGCACTTCGCAGACTTCGGCGGAAGCTCCATAGCCCAGCACCTTTGTCCCAAGACGTACACTGGAACGCCGCCGGGCATCCGCTTGTTTACGGCCATGATCGGATGGACGCAGCTCTGTTCGACGGACCCGCTCATCGGAGAATCCGAAAGGCATCATGTTCTGAAGGTTCCGCAGGTTCATGCACAACCGATTCGACATGAGAGTACCGCGGTCCTTTCCAGAATGCCCGCAGCATCTCGCTGATCCTTGGCTCCGGTCCCGAAATCAGGGCGCAGACCGACCCGTCCGCTTCATTCCTAACCCATCCTGCCAAACCCAAGCGCACAGCTTCCCTCTTTGTCCAACCCCGAAACCATACACCCTGCACAAGACCGGTCACCCTTACCCTGAATGCGACATCGTGCATGCGACTCCCCTGCGAATGACTGTGGGGCCTTCTGTGTAACCGAAAGCGATTGCGTTCGGAAACTGAATGCGAGCGAACCGACTGCAGCACGACCGCTGGTCTTCGGCCATCAGGACACAGTGGCCGGCCCGAACAGCAAAGGCAGGCGCAGCTTGGAAGAATTGCGCCAAAACGTATCGACAGACCCGACCTGTCACACAGCACACACCCGCTTTCCACCGGAACGTTGCATGGCGACCGGCCATGGTTCCACTTGACGACGCATGGGTCACCGCATCATATCCGCGCCATGACCGAACTCGACCGCATACGCAATTTCTCCATTGTGGCCCACATTGACCACGGTAAGTCCACCCTTGCGGACCGGTTGATACAGATGACCGGAACGGTGGATGCCCGGGATATGCAGGAACAGCTGCTCGACAGCATGGATATCGAGCGCGAACGCGGAATCACGATAAAGGCCAACACCGTTCGGATAGACTATGTCGCCAGAAACGGCGAAGCCTACGTACTTAACCTCATCGACACTCCGGGACACGTCGATTTCGCGTATGAAGTCTCACGGTCAATGCGAGCGGTTGAGGGTTCGCTACTTGTCGTCGACGCCACCCAAGGAGTAGAGGCGCAGACTCTGGCGAACGTTTACCAGGCAATCGACGCCGACCATGAGATCGTTCCCGTCCTCAACAAGATAGACCTTCCCGCTGCCGAACCTGACCGCGTGCGGGAACAGATCGAGGACGTGATCGGCATCGACGCCGCCGACGCGGTCGAAATCAGCGCCAAGACCGGTGCGGGAATTCCCGATCTTCTGGAGGCCATCGTCCACCGCTTTCCCGCTCCCGTGGGCGACCGGGGGTCACCTCTCAAGGCCATGCTGGTTGACAGCCGGTACGACCCGTATCTGGGTGTCGTTGTCATGATCCGTGTCATGGATGGCGTCGTCCGAAAAAACGACCGCATCCGGATGATGCAGACCGGCGCAACATACGGAATCGACAGGCTCGCGGTTCTGAAGCCGAAAATGGCCGACATTCCTGAACTTGGCCCCGGCGAAATAGGAATCCTGACCGCGTCGATCAAGCAGGTCCGGGACACGAAGGTCGGCGACACCATCACCCATGAAAAGCGGCAGGCCGCCGAACCGCTGGAGGGATTCGCCCCTTCGGTACCCGTCGTGTTCTGCGGACTCTTTCCGGTGGATTCGGCCGAGTTTCCCGACCTGCGCGCCGCCATGGAGAAACTTGCCCTGAACGACGCCTCGTTCTCCCACGAAATGGAATCATCGGCTTCTCTGGGTTTCGGTTTCCGCTGCGGCTTCCTTGGTCTCCTCCATCTCGAGGTGATCCGTGACCGCCTTGAACGGGAATATGGAATTGACCTCGTCACAACAGCGCCGTCGGTCATCTACCATGTACATATGAAAGATGGCGAGAGGCTGGAGCTCCATAACCCGGCCGACATGCCTGACCTTACCCGTGTCAGCCACATTGAGGAGCCGCGCATAAAGGCAACGGTTCTGGTTCCAGACGAATACCTGGGTGACATCCTCAAGCTGTGCCAGGAACGAAGGGGAGTCCAACTGGACCTGAGCTACGCGGGCTCACGCGCCATGGTGGTCTACGACCTTCCGCTGAATGAAGTCGTCTTCGACTTTTATGACAGGCTGAAGTCTGTGACGCGGGGCTATGCGAGCTTCGATTACCAGATGATCGGGTACCGGCAGGACAGTCTTGTCAAGATGCAGGTACTGGTCAATGAGGAACCGGTCGACGCACTCTCGGTCATGGTGCATAGGGACAGAGCCGAAGCCCGCGGCCGCGCCATGGTTGAGAAGCTGAAGGATCTGATCCCCCGCCATATGTTCAAGATCCCGATTCAGGCGGCAATCGGCGGAAAGGTCATCGCAAGGGAAACCCTGTCGGCGCTCAGAAAGGACGTAACCGCGAAATGCTACGGCGGTGACGTGACCAGAAAGCGTAAGCTCCTTGAGAAACAGAAGGCAGGGAAAAAGAAAATGCGCCAGTTCGGAAGGGTGGAGATTCCGCAGGAAGCGTTCATTTCGGCTCTGAAGATTGACCAGTAAACGCCGGAGATCCCCGTTTCTGGAGACTTCGCCATAATCAAGATGTCGCCGTTACGGGAGACCGAATTCCATCGGAAATGCTGTGATTACCAAGGATTCAGTGCCACCTTATGGCTGGCTCGGGACATACGGCAAGGTAACCCGGAACGCCGCCCCGCCCCGCCCCTGAAGATAGGAGATTGAACCGCCAAGCCTCTTCATGATCTCCCTGCAGATCGCCAGCCCCAAACCGGCGCCCCGCCCCTTGTCGGCCAGACGGGAGAACTTCTCGAAGATCACCGATTGGCTCCCATGCTCAATTCCGGACCCGTTATCGACGAAATCCACGGTCAGACTGTCACCGTTCCTGCAGATTTCGATGTCAAGCCGGGGCAACTCGGCATCGCAGTATTTTCTGAAATTCGAAATCAGGTTGATGAAAACCTGGGCCAAACGGTCGCTGTCCGTGATCAGCTGCACATGCTCGGCCTCGTTATCACGCGAAATTCTGAAAGGCCGGTCGCCTTCCATCAGGGACGTGACCGCAAACGCACGCTGCAGCACGTCGTGCAGGTCCGCTTGCTGGAGGTTCAGCGACACCTGGCCAGCCTCCAGCACGCCCAGATCCAGCAGATCGTCGAGCAGGCGCGTAAGCCGGACGGTTTCATCCTGAATGATTCCGGAAAACCGCTTCCGCTGGCTCTCCGTAATCTCCTCCGTCATCAGGATCTCGGAGGATGACCGGATCGAAGCCATCGGGGTACGCAGCTCGTGGCTGATTTGGCTAAGAAACGCGTCCTTCTGAATGGAAAGAGCTGTCAGCTTTTCGTTCGCCTCACGCAGTTGGCTCGCGGTACGCTCGATCTCCTCGGACTGCGCCTTGACCCGCACGGAATATTCCATGACCTGCGCAGTTTCGTCCGCAACTGCCAGAAGATCCTCGAACGAAACCGTCGAGCCGCCAACTATCTGGCTGACCATTGCGTGCGCGGTCGCGGCGCCAACCGACCCAGCGAGTTCACGTTCCAGAGATTCCATAAATTCCGGAGTGGTGTCAGGCAGACCGGTTGCCTTTCCCTGCGAACGTGCCGCCTGCGCAAACAGTTCCTGCGCCTCGACCGCGCCGAGTATCCTCTGCGACATAGCCAGTAGATCCTCCGCTTCGGCCACACTGGAGGTCCAGCCGGTGGGGCTGCGGGAATGTTGGTACACATTGACGAACAGCCCGCCCTGGAGGCGCTCAAGCGGGTTCGGGATGCTAAAGATCGATCCAAGCAGGAAGGCTATGGTGTTCAGAGCAATGGACCAGAACACGGCGTGAACCAGCGGATCGAGCCCGTCGATTCCGAAGAGCGCATGCGGCCTCAGCCAAGAAACGCCGAAAGGTCCGTTCTGCAGAACGCTGGCCGACATTGCGAAGCTGTCACCGAAGCTTGGGAGAAACATCGTGTAGGCCCACACGGAAAATCCGATTGCCAGGCCAAGCGCCGCGCCGACCCGCGTTGCCCCACGCCAGAATATGCCGCCCAGCAGCGGCGGAATTATCTGCGCCACGCCTGCGAAGCTGATTAGGCCGATTGCTGCCAGCGCCTCGCCGCCGCCAGAAAACTCGAGGTAAAGAAAGCCGAGAAGCAGCACCCCGCCGATCGCGATTCGGCGTGACAGCAGCACGACATGACGAATGTCGCCGGACATGGTGGCGCGATCGGCCCGCAGGCTGAGCCAGACCGGCATCACAGCGTGATTGGACACCATGGTCGAAAGGGCAATGGCAGCGACAATGACCATAGATGTCGCCGAACTGAATCCGCCCAGAAAGGCAAGCATCGCCAGCTTGTCGTGCCCAAGCGCAAGTGGAACTGTCAGAACGTAAAGGTCGGGGTTTCCGTCAGGCAGAACACCAAGCCCCGTTACGGCAATGGGGATGACGAAAAGGCTCATCAACAGCAGATAGAGAGGAAACGCCCAGCTCGCGACCGCAACATGGCGCTCAGTAGTGTTTTCGACCACCATGACCTGAAACATGCGGGGAAGGCAGATAAAGGCCGCTGCCGAAAGGAAGATCAGAGTAGTCCAGCGTCCGCCATTCAGGTTCCAGATCCCGATCTCCGAGGCTTCAGCCCGCGCCATTACGTCAGCAGGGCCTCCAGAAAGTCCCCAAACCACGAAAACACCAACCGCAAGAAGCGCAACCAGCTTTACTACCGCCTCCAAAGCGATGGCAGTCACAACTCCGTGGTGACGCTCGTTCGCATCAAGCCTGCGGGTGCCGAAAAGTACGGTGAAGACTGCAAGCCCGAACGCGACAAACAGCGCGGTGACGTTGAATTCATCCGAGTGCCAGGCGGATGCTCCGCTGCCCGAAAACACCGAAAACGACTGCGTCACTGACTGCAGCTGAAGCGCGATGTAGGGTGTGGTGCCGATAACTGCCAGCAGCGTAACGAGAACCGCCAGCAGATTCGATTTTCCATAGCGCGACGAAATGAGATCGGCGATCGAAGTTATGTGCTGCGACCGTCCGATGCGTACCAGTTTCCGGACCACCCACCACCATCCGATCATCACCAATGTCGGGCCAAGGTAGATTGCAACAAATTCCAGACCGGAACGGACGGCATATCCAACCGCTCCATAGAAGGTCCATGCCGTGCAGTAAATAGACAGCGACAGAGTGTAGACAAGCGGGGACCGAAGCCAACCGACTTCGCCCCGCACGGCGCGTCGCTCGGCCGCGAACGCAACACCGAACAGCAGCGCAACGTAAGCCAGGCATACCAGCACAAGTAGATTGAAGCCGATCATCCGTGCGGATTTCCCGTATCGCCGCCGTCATCCCTGCCAAGCCAGAGCGACAGCAGAGCCGACGCCACGATCAGAATGCCCCAGATCGAAAAGACAAACACAAATCCGCCGGCAGTTGTCACCGAATCACTTCCGCTGGTCGCGAGCACAGGAAGAATGAAGAGAAAAAAACCGATTACCGGCAGGAGCCGAGCCGCATCGGTTATCCTCTGGCGCCGATAGGCCCGGTGCTCCACACGTGAGATTCCGTCGCCCTGACTCATTCTCCGGTCAACTCGCGCAAGCAGTCGAGAACCTCATCATTCGAGAACGGCTTTGTCATAAAGCGGCTTGCGCCTGCGCGCTCGGCTAGTTCACGGTCCCGTCTCTGGCCACGTGCTGTCAGCATGAGAACCGGAAGCGACTCGGTCGCGGGATCCGAGCGGAGATCCCGCAGAATATCGAAACCGGACCGGTTCGGCAGCATCGCATCCAGAATCACGACATCCGGCGACCGCCTGATAACTTCCGCCTGCGCGGTAGCGCCGTCCGCGTGTGTGTGCACTGTCCAGCCGGCACGGGAGAGAACGAAACCGATGGCCTGCACGATATTGTGCTCATCCTCGATAAGCAGAACCCGCTTGCTCATCCAAACCCTCCTCCCAAGGGCAGCGTCAATTGCGAATATCGCTGATGGCTGAGCGGGTGTCAAAGAATGAGGCGCGGATGCAATTCCGGCCCGCGAAACACGAACGCATCCAATCGCGCCGGATACGGCCTGCCAGCGGGATTTCATCCTAGTTTCCGGAAGTATGGCCCGTTGACCGGGGCTGTGTCAATTGCTCGCGCCTGGATGGCCTGCCACCGAACACCGGGAATGCGGACATGGGAGCCGTACGGGCATCCCGGCTGCAGGAAACTGTATGCGGGCCAGTCGAACAAAGGTGAAGGAAAGAATGGATACACCCAATGAGATAATCGAGGCGTTCGGACGTGGAGATACCTCGCAAATGGCGGCTTACCGTGCGGCCAATGAAAATAGGCAGGACGCAGTCCCTGCATTCATTGAATACATCGAAGCGGCGGCGGAAGCCAATGATGTAGGAAGGGTCTCCGAATTCGAAGCTGTATTTTGGCTGCTGTGTATGTTGGCGGAGTGGCGGGAAACCCGGGCATACAGGCCCGTTGCGCGGCTGCTCCGCTGCGACCCCCAGTTTCTGGACGACCTCATGAATAATGCCGTCTCTGAGAACTGTCACAGGTTCATGGCTAGCGTCTTCGATGACGATCTGGATGTCCTGTTTGACATCATCAGAGACGAAGAGGCTGACGAATATGTTAGGTCAGGAATGTTTGACACCCTGACCATCATTGGGATTAGGCAACCGGAGTATCGTGACGCAATCCAGGAGTTCGCATGGGAGTTCGCGACATCCCACTTTGCGGAGGCGCCAGACTATGTTTGGTGCGGTTGGACATTGTGCATAGCCTATCTTGGGTTCGAGGAGATGAAGCCTTTGGTGCGTTACATGTTCTCCGCCAACAGGATCCCGCCCGAAATAATGGGTTTCGAGCACTTCGAGGCGGATATGAGAAAGGGTCTGGACCCTGAAGGCCGTGAAAAAACACTTCAGGACAAGCAGTACAGGCTATGGGACGATACGTTGGATTTCATTCCAACCGAGCATGAGGGTGATGAAAAACCACCGCCGCCAAGCACTCCCTATAAGGCAAGCAGCCTGAAACCTAACATCAAGAGGCCGCACGCAGCTCCCGTAAAGATCGGAAGAAACGATCCGTGTCCATGTGGAAGCGGCAAAAAACACAAGAATTGCTGCCTTCGAAATCATTGATGCATCCAGCCTTCGAACGGACTGTTCCGCCGTCCTGTCACCTCGGACGTCACTATTTCCCGGGAAACAGGCCGTCGGCGTCAGAACAGCTGACCTGCTTCCCGGACTTCAGCGTTCCTGCAGTCCCTTTCCCGCAAGGATCCTTGGCCTGAATTTCTCTATTCTTGCGGTGCGCGTTCCGGACTGCTTCGCACTGGCGAAATGCAGGCAGTAGCCTCGCTGCCGACCGGGCGTCAATGCCAGGAACGCCGCCTTCAGCTCGGGATCCCTGCCCATCCGAACCCGGAGTTCCTCGGGATAGTCCAGACTGTCGTTGGAGAAATCCACTTTCAGACCTGCCCGCTCAATTTCGATTGCCTCCAGAACGCAGGATTTAAGAGCCATTTCCTTCTCAGCGACACTTTGGACATTGGCGAATCTGGCCACTCGCATCGACCGTGAGTGCTGGCCGGGAGCGACCAGCAGCCCGTCGCTGTCCTTAAGCAGCGCGCCTTTGAAAATCCCGAGAGCGGCGCAGTCCCTGCGACTCCAAAGGATAGCGACATTCGCGTCCTGCAATGTGTAGACCGGAGACGTCCATTTGAAACGCTCGGTCAATGGGCAGTCCCGCAGTATGGCTCGAAGGGCCAGCAGTTCCTGCCGCCAGGCCGTCAGCTCCGCGAAAAAGAGCTCTGCACGAGTGTCGTGCTCGCTCAACTTACCGACTCTCCGTCCCTGCCCCACTTCCGTATTCACCTGTCGCAGCCGAAAACGAGTGTAAGGCATTCAGCTGGAACATACCATTATCCCGAACGCCTGACCGGCCTGGCCACCGATCGTCCGCCCGCATGTGGCATCCGGCCATGCCGGCGGATCAACCGATCACAACTGCATCCGCATTCTGTCCTGCTTTACAGACGGCCGGGGATATCTCTGTCCGCTTCCACGCACCAATCGCCCGGCGACCCGCCTGGCGAGATCAGCTTTCTTCCACGAGAATCGATGGCTCGCGGCGCGCATCACAGGAATCAATTGGACAGATGCGGCAGCTGGTGCCTGCCGAAACAACCGGCAGGTCCGGAAACGGCACCCGGTCGGCTGGCAGCAGGAGCATCGTTGCCTCGAACATCTGCGGCACATCGAAACCTGCCACACCCTTTGACTGCGCTACGGCGTAGGCCAGAAACCGGACCGGCTCCCTGCCACGCATCTCAACAAGCGCACGAACCGGCGCCAGCGGACGGTTCAACGCCTGAAAGAGCGGCCAGAGCGGACACGCCGCCCCGAAACGCGGCAGCGGAAAGCCGTCGACGGGCTTGCGGAACGTCAGGGTTCCTGAGCCGTCACAGACCACCAGGCCAATGCGTCCGGCTCCCTCGGGCATGGGAAGCGCCGCCAACCGGCGCAGGACGGCTGCCAGATCCACGCCAAACTTCACTGACAGCTTAGCCGGGTCGAATTCAAGCTCGGTGGCCTCGGTCTGGAAATCCTGCAGCGGCATGCGTTGCGCATCTTCAAGGTAACGTTTGAAGTACTGACCTGCCACATTGCGGCCGGATGCCGAACCTATTCCCGGCTCATCACCGAACAGATCATCCGATGCGGCGGACGGCTCCCGCTCGAGTGCTGCGATGTGATAGTCCCGCGCCGCGAGCCAGTGCTCAAGCTCTTCCAAAGGTGAGACCGGCGCTTTGTCCTCGCTCTCCGCAACGTCAAGATAGGTGACAAGCGACTGACTTGCCTCGGCCAACCGCTGGCTGTCCTCATGTATGTTGCGGTGGAACCGGTTACGCCATTCATCCTCAATGTTCCTGGTCTCGACCAGGATTGAGGCGGCGGACCTGATGGCGGTTACCATACTCAGTACTTCGTGAAGCGAAACCGCTAGATCGGGGTCGTGCGCCAGTCGGTCGGCCAGGCTCTCGACAGTACGTTCAAGTTCCCTGGTTCGGCGGGACTGCGCCGCAACGAGATCTGCCCAGCCGGGGAAGCGCCCGGCGAACTCTTCGGCGCGGTCCACCTCGGCTCTTGAAGCAGACATGCTGGCGGCCGCGTCACGCAGCGCGGCAACCAGTTCCGAACCGGCGCCGTCAGATAGCAGTCCGATCCCAACGTTGAGCTGCCTTGCAATATCACCGAGCAGCTTGCCTCCGATTCGGCGCCGATTGTGTTCGATGAGGCTGAGATACGCGGCGGAGATTCCGACACTTTTTGCCAGTTCCGCCTGGCTCATGTGCATCATCATCCGCCGTTCACGGATTCTGCTCCCCGTCAACTCCCGCATTGGCATCGGCAAATTTCATTGGTATTCAATGCAATCTCCGTAGCTGCGAAAATTTCTTTACAACAGGAAACGCGAATCTGTCAATCTGTTAACAGAATTTTTCCTTGATCTGAACGAGTTGTTGCAGTGTTTTCATTCGGCCTTGATTACTGGGACCATCTTGAAAACCCTTGGCGATGACCGCAACGGTTCCGCCAGCTGACTTGACCACAAGGGAGGAACCCCATGTCCAAATCCAAACTCACCCGCCGCGGCATGCTGAAGACCACTGCCGGGGCCGGCGCGGCGCTCGCCGTCCCGACGATCTTCACCGGCGCATCATGGGCCAGTGAATCCGGCTATCTCAACGCACCGGGTGACAGCACGGTCACGCTGGGATTCAACGTCCCGCAGACTGGCCCATATGCCGACGAGGGCGCCGACGAACTTCGCGCCTATGAACTGGCAGTCGAACACCTCAACGGCGAGGGCGACGGCGGAATGATCAACACCTTTTCGTCGAAGACGCTGGACGGCACGGGCATCCTGGGCCGTAAGGTCGAGTATGTGACCGGCGACACCCAGACCAAATCGGACGCCGCGAGAGCATCCGCCAAGTCAATGATCGAGAAAGATGGCGCCATCATGATCACCGGCGGCTCGTCTTCAGGCGTCGCGGTGGCCGTTCAGGGGCTTTGCCAGGAGGCCGGCGTCATCTTCATGGCGGGCCTTACCCACTCCAACGACACGACCGGCAAGGACCGGAAGGCAAACGGCTTCCGTCACTTCTTCAACGCCTACATGTCGGGCGCCGCGCTGGCGCCGGTGCTGGCAAATGCCTACGGCACCGATCGGAAGGCATACCACCTGACCGCAGATTACAACTGGGGCTGGACGCAGGAAGAATCACTCCAGGCTTCGACCGAAGCTCTGGGTTGGGAAACCATCAACGCCGTGCGTACGCCGCTTGCGTCAACCGACTTCTCGTCCTACATCGCTCCGGTCCTGAACTCAGGCGCCGATGTTCTGATCCTGAACCACTACGGCGGCAACATGGTCAATTCGCTGACCAACGCGGTTCAGTTCGGGCTGCGTGACAAAGAGGTCAACGGAAAGAACTTCGAAATTGTGGTGCCGCTCTATTCCCGCCTGATGGCGAGAGGCGCCGGCGAGAACGTCAAGGGTATCCTAGGCTCCACCAACTGGCATTGGTCGCTGCCGGACGACGGCACTAAGGCTTTTGTGCAGTCGTTTGGCACGAAATACGGGTTCCCGCCCAGCCAGGCCGCGCATACGTGCTACAGCCAGGCGCTGCTCTACGCGGACGCGGTCAACCGTGCCGGCACGTTCAACCCATGCGGTGTCGTTGATGCCCTTGAAGGGTTCGAGTTTGACGGACTGGGCAACGGACCGACGCTTTACCGTGCTGACGACCATCAGTGCTTCAAAGACGTTCTGGTCGTACGCGGAAAAGAGAATCCGACCTCCGAATTCGACATTCTCGAAGTTGTCGAAGTCACTCCTGTCGAGCAGGTCATCTATCCGCAGGATCACCCGATGTTCGGTGGCGGCGTCGATATCGGATCGTGCAATCCGGGCGCTTGACCGGCGCATAAGAAGCTATCGCAGGGCGGAATGCTCCGCCCTGCGGAATCCGGTTCCGGCTCGAGCCGCATGAAGGCGGCCCAGTGCAGACAAGCAAGAGGGTGAGGACCATGGACGCAATTATCCTGCAGGTGCTGAACGGACTTGACAAAGGCTCTGCCTATGCATTGATCGCGCTTGGACTCACGCTGATCTTCGGCACGCTGGGCGTTGTTAACTTCGCCCACGGTGCATTGTTCATGATCGGTGCCTTCTGCGCCGTGACGCTGCAGCGGATATTTACGCTCAGCTTTTCGGTTCTGGATGAGACCAAGAAAGACTTCCTCGGCAACCCGCTGAAGGTCGAAACACCATATGTTGTCGGCTGGTTCGGTGAAGGCACCGGAAACGCGATCATCGACTGGTCGGTGCCGCTGGCGATTCTGTTCTCAATTCCGATCATGATCGCGGTGGGTTTTGCGATGGAACGCGGTCTCATCAAGCATTTCTACAAGCGCCCGCATGCCGACCAGATCCTGGTGACTTTCGGTCTCGCGATCGTACTGCAGGAAATCATTAAGGCAAATTTCGGCGCAAACCCGATTCCCACTCCGGCTCCGGACGCACTGACGGGGTCGTATGACTTCGGCATTCTGTTCGGTTTCCCGGAAAACGCCATTATCTACCCCATCTGGCGCCTTGTCTATTTCGTCTTCGCGCTGACTGTCATCTCAATGGTTTTCGCCTTTCTCCAGTTCACGACCTTCGGAATGGTGGTTCGGGCGGGAATGGCCGACAGGGAGACCGTTGGCCTGCTGGGCATCAACATCGACCGTCGCTTCACCATTATGTTCGCGGTCGCCGCCTGCGTCGCCGGCGTCGCGGGAGTAATGTACACTCCGATCAACTCTCCCAACTACCACATGGGCATGGATTTCCTGGTCCTAAGCTTTGTGGTCGTCGTAGTCGGCGGCATGGGCTCCCTGCCCGGCGCGGTGCTGGCCGGGTTCCTTTTGGGCATTCTGGAAGCCTTCGCCTCCATGAACCAGGTCAAAGCGATCATACCAGGTATCGACCAGATCATCATATATCTCGTGGCGATCGCCATTCTGCTCGCACGGCCGCGCGGCCTGATGGGCCGCAGAGGCGTGATGGAGGAATAAGCCATGATAGGCCTAAACAGAAAAGACGCCATCCTCTTCGCAGTCGTCGCGGTCCTCGTCATTGTCGCGCCCTTCCTTCTGAACCCATTCCCTGAAGGAACGGCGATGGCTCAGATGTTCAACGCCGGCTATCCCGATCTCATGCAGCGTTTCGTGATTTTCGGCATCCTGGTGGTCGGCTTCAACATTCTCTTCGGGTTGACCGGATACCTTTCGTTCGGCCACGCCGCTTTCCTCGGAATTGGAAGCTACTCAGCCGTCTGGATGTTCAAGCTGCTCAGCTACAACGTCATTCCGGCGATCATAGCGGCAGTCATCGTGTCGGGACTCTTCAGCCTGCTTATCGGCTATGTTGCGTTAAGAAGGACCGGAATCTATTTCTCGATCCTAACCCTCGCACTGGCGCAGATGTGCTTCAACCTCGCTTATTCGGTTCTGGGAAACCCCCAGTCAGGATACAACCTGACCAACGGAGAGACGGGACTGCAGGTATACACGTCAGACCCGCAATACCTCATGGGTGAAGGCGCCGTCGAAATTCCGCATCTATTCGGGCTGGTGATGCGTGAAAGCATCAACCTGGAGGTTGGCAGCTGGCTGTTCACCCTAAACGCGGGCTACTACCTCTGCGGCATCATAATGCTGGCTGCGTTCTATCTCTCCATCAGGATTTTCCGGTCGCCGTTCGGCTTGATGCTGCGGGCGGTCAAGTCAAACCAGCAGCGCCTGAGCTACACCGGACTCAACACCAAGCCCTATACGCTTTCCGCATTTGTAATCTCAGGCATGTATGCCGGACTTGCGGGTGGTCTCCTTAGCTCTATGGATCCACTGGCCGGTGCCGAAAGGATGCACTGGACGGCGTCAGGAGAGATCGTCATCATGGCGATACTTGGCGGTGTGGGCACACTGATCGGTCCGATCCTGGGATCGGGATTCATCGAGTATTTCAAGAACATTCTCTCGAAAATCAACGACAACCTCCTTCACCAGTGGCTGTCGATTCTGCCTGACGGTCTTGAGGACGCCATTGTCTGGGTTCTGCACTTCTTCGTCGGAAAGGGCTGGCACCTGAGCCTTGGCCTCCTTTTCATGGTCGTCGTGATATTCCTGCCCGGTGGTCTCGTCGAGGCTGGACAGCGCATAGGCCGTCTTTTTGGCCGTTTCCACAAACCGGCGGACAGAACCGACAGTGAAGATCGAAAGCAACCCTCGCGCAGCGCGGCCGAATAAGGAAGGACCGAAGGATGGGAATCCTTGAAGTCAAGGGTGTCAACAAGCGTTTCGGCGGGCTGCAGGCCCTGGATGACGTCAATCTCACCGTCGCCGAAAACAGTTTGCATGCGATAATCGGTCCGAACGGAGCCGGCAAGTCAACGCTGCTCAACTGTCTGGTCGGCAAACTCATTCCCGACACCGGAAGCGTCATGTTCGACGGACAGTCGGTTCTCGGCCGGAAACCGCATGAGATCAACCAGATGGGCATCAGCCGGGTCTTCCAGACACCGGAGATCTTCGCCGATCTCACGGTAAAGGAAAACGTGATGATCCCCTGTTTCGCCAAGCGTGACGGCGCCTTCCGCATGCACGCCATCGAAAAGGTCGACACGGAAGCCGATATCAATGAAATGGCTGAAACGATACTCGTCGACGTCAACATGCAGGACCGCATCAACGATCATGCAGGCAGCCTTTCTCGAGGCGACAAGCGACGGCTTGAGATCGCAATGTGCCTGGTGCAGCAGCCACGGCTCCTCCTGCTTGACGAACCCACTGCGGGAATGGCGAGAGCCGACACCAACAGAACAATCGATCTGCTGAAGGAAATCCACGCCCAGCGGGACATCACGGTAGCGATCATTGAGCACGACATGCATGTCGTGTTCAGTCTCGCCGAGAGAATCACCGTGCTCGCACAGGGTGCGCCGCTTGTCGAAGACACACCTGACAACATCAAAGGCCATCCGAAGGTCCGCGAAGCCTACCTTGGGGAGGCACACTGATGACCCTGATCGAGGACACCAAATCCAAGGTCTACGAGAAGCCAGACTTCTCAAAGCATGCGAACGTGGCGGAAACCTCTCCGGCATTCCTGTCCGTGTGGGACATCCATGCCTATTACGGGGAAAGCTACATCGTCCAAGGCGTCAGCTTCAACGTCCACGAAGGCGAGATCCTGGCTCTCCTCGGCCGGAACGGCGCCGGAAAGACCTCGACGCTCCGCTCCATCGCGCGGCTTGACAGTCCGCAGGTCACCCAAGGCGAAATCTGGCTTGATCACAAACACCTGCACTCGATGAACAGCCATCAGGCTGCGATCAATGGCATCCAGCTGGTTCCGGAGGACCGGCGCATCATCGCGGGGCTGACCGTTGAGGAAAACATCCAACTTGCCCGCATTACCGAACCCACCGGCTGGTCTGCCGAACGAATCTTCGAACTTTTTCCCCGCCTTGGAGAACGCCGAAAGCAGGAAGGCGTGACGCTCTCCGGCGGCGAGCAGCAGATGCTTGCCATCGGCCGCGCCCTCGCCCGGGACATCAAGGTGCTACTGCTGGATGAACCCTACGAGGGGCTCGCGCCGGTTATCGTTGACGAGATCGAAAAGACCCTGAACATCATCAAGGAGCAGGGCATCACCACCGTGATCGTCGAGCAGAACGCGATTCGGGCCCTGATGCTGGCGGACCGCGCCGTGATCCTCGACACAGGACAGGTTGTCTTTGACGGCACCGCGCAGCAGGTTCTGGATGATGAGGCGCTCCGGGCGGAATACCTGGCTATCTGAGCGCCGCCCGACTAGGTGCAGCTGGACAGGGCCACCCTCGTACAGAAGGAATGGTTGAAATGAACGAACAAGCCGAAGACATACGTCACCCCTCTGAAGCGTTCGTTGGAAACGCCCATATCGACGCAAATGGATATCGGGACATGTACGAGGCCTCGATTGCTGATCCGGAGGCCTTTTGGGATGAGCATGGGAAACGGCTCGACTGGATCAAGCCTTATTCCTGCGTGAAGAACACCACATTTGAGCACCCAGACGTCTCGATAAAATGGTTTGAAGACGGCGAGCTGAATGTATCGGCAAACTGTGTTGACCGCCATCTGACCAGCCGCGGTGACCAGACCGCGATCATCTGGGAACCCGACGACCCGAACGCCGAAGCGCTTCATGTAACCTACCGGGAACTGCATGTCCGCGTCTGCAGAATGGCGAACGTTCTTAAAGGGATGGGAATCTCAAAGGGCGATCGGGTCGTTCTCTACCTACCGATGATTCCGGAGGCCGCATACGCCATGCTGGCCTGCGCCCGCATCGGGGCGGTTCACTCAGTCGTTTTTGGCGGATTTTCGCCGGACGCGCTGGCCGCCCGGGTAAACGGCTCTTCCGCGAAGGTGGTCATTACGGCGGATGAAGCTCCGCGCGGCGGTCGCAACACACCGTTGAAAACCAATGCCGACAAGGCGCTCGAAAGCGTTTCCCACGACTGCCAGCTTCTTGTTGTCAGACGCACAGGCGGCGATATCGGCATGCGGAACGGCCGGGACCACTGGCTGCACGAACTGGAAGCCGCAGTCGGCGACGACTGCGATCCTACAGCGATGAACGCAGAGGATCCGCTGTTTATCCTCTATACATCAGGCTCGACCGGAGCGCCCAAAGGCGTAGTCCACAGTTCAGGCGGCTATCTTCTGTATGCCTCAATGACCCATCAGTACGTGTTCGACTACAAAGACGGAGATGTATTCTGGTGTACGGCCGACGTCGGCTGGGTCACAGGACACAGCTACATCGTTTATGGCCCGCTCGCCAACGGAGCCACGACGCTCATGTTTGAAGGCGTGCCAACCTTTCCTGATGCCGGGCGCTTCTGGGCAGTCTGCGAAAAACACAGGGTCAACCAGTTCTATACCGCTCCCACCGCAATTCGGGCGCTGATGGGCAAGGGAACCGAGTTTGTTGAACCTTACGATCTCTCGTCGCTGAGAGTCCTCGGCACGGTCGGGGAGCCAATCAATCCGGAAGCCTGGAACTGGTACAGCGACAACATCGGCAAGGGAACCTGTCCGGTGGTAGACACTTGGTGGCAAACCGAAACCGGCGGTCATCTGCTGACGCCGCTCCCCGGCGCGACTGCCACGAAGCCCGGCTCCGCCACACTGCCTTTCTTCGGAGTCCAGCCGGTGGTCCTTGATCCGCATTCCGGCGAGGAAATCACAGCGACCGAAGCCGAAGGCGTTCTATGCCTGAAGGACAGCTGGCCAGGCCAGATGCGTACCGTGTTCGGAGATCACGACCGCTTCGTGAAAACTTACTTCTCCGACTACAAGGGATATTACTTCTCAGGTGACGGCTGCCGACGGGATGCAGACGGATATTACTGGATCACTGGCCGGGTCGATGACGTGATCAATGTCTCGGGCCACAGAATGGGCACGGCAGAGGTTGAGAGCGCGTTGGTGGCGCATCCAAAAGTCTCCGAAGCCGCAGTGGTCGGCTATCCTCACGAGATCAAAGGCCAGGGAATTTACTGCTACGTGACCCTCATGGCCGGCGAGGAATATCTGGACGACCTGAAGGCGGAGCTCCGCAGCTGGGTCCGCAAGGAAATCGGTCCGATCGCATCGCCCGACGTCATCCAGTGGGCGCCGGGCCTTCCCAAGACCCGTTCAGGAAAGATCATGCGCCGAATTCTGCGCAAAATCGCGGAGAACGATTACGGAAGTCTTGGCGATACCTCAACGCTCGCGGAGCCGCAGGTGGTCGAGGAACTGATCGCGAACCGCGCTGGAGCATGATCCCACTCCGGGTGAGGTCCTGACGCAGGCACCGAAGGCGACATGTCGTTGGTCGTTCCGCGATCTGTCAGACTGGCACGGTTCCATTCCGGGATTTGGCAACGAACGGCACGGACTCCGAAATCTCTTCGGCCCCGTGAATTCAGCATATCCCGTTGCCTGAGAGGCCCCGGCGCATGACGGGGCCTCCCCGGTCTTTGCATGCAGTGACGTCAGTTCAGCGCTGCGTCAGTGATGTCATGGGTCCAGCCACCCTCTGGCCAGCCTGTGATCACCGGATCGGAACCGCCAGCAAGAAGCGTGTCCACAGTCCGCTCGAAGTCAGCCGGATCCAGCGCACCGTTCGAGCCGGCGGTGAGTTTCGCGATCTCACCCATCATCCGCTTCTGGTGCTTCTCCGTCTGGGCGCCGGTTTCATCGTATTCAAGCACGATTTCGGCCGCCTCGTCTGGATTCTCCTCGGCGTACTTCCAGCCTTTCATCGACGCGCGTACAAAGCGAACAAGCCGTTGCCTGAACCCATCGTCCGAAAGCCGGTCCTCCAGTACGTAGAGACCGTCTTCCAGAGTCGCCACGCCCTGATCCTCGTATTTGAAGACAACCAGATCCTCGGGCGCAAGCCCCGCATCGATGATCTGCCAGTATTCGTTGTAGGTCATGGTCGATACGCAGTCGGCCTGCCCGTTCAGGATAGGATCTACATTGAAGCCCTGCTTCAGAACCTCAACCCCGTCATCCGACCCATCTGTCGGAATGCCAAGCTGCGACATCCAGCTCAGGAACGGAAACTCATTGCCGAAAAACCATACTCCGAGCGTCTTGCCCCGGAAATCCTCCGTTGAAGCGATGCCGGTGTCCTTGCGGCAGGTCAGCATCATGCCGGAAGACTTGAAAGGCTGGGCGATGTTCACCAGCGCAAGGCCTTTCTCCCTCGCGGCAAGCGCCGCCGGCATCCACTCAACCGTCACGTCGGCGCCGCCGCCGGCAATGACCTGAGTCGGTGCGATGTCAGGACCGCCGGGCTTGATTGTGACGTTCAGATCTTCTTCTTCATAGAACCCCTTTTCCAGAGCCACGTAGTACCCCGCAAACTGCGCCTGCGTGACCCATTTCAGCTGCAGGGTCAGGTCGTCCGCAGCAATGGCGGCGCTGGCGGTCAGCGCGAGCGCCGCGATCGTTCCAGTAAGTTTCCTCATCAGTTTCTCCTCAAGTTCGCTGTCGATATCGATCAGCTTCTCTGTGAAGGGTGCCAGAACGTGGCTCCCCTCTCCATCAACGCCACCGCACCGTAAAATGCCGAACCCGCGATGGCTGCTACGGTTATCTCGGCCCAGACCATGTCCAGCCCGAGCACACCGACCTCAGTTGAAATGCGGAACCCCATCCCTCGGGTCGGGGAACCGAAATACTCTGCCACAATCGCACCGATCAGCGCCAGCGTGGTGGAAATTTTCAGTCCGTTGAAAATGAACGGCATGGCTGCCGGCAGGCGCAGCTTGGCCAGCGTCTGCCAATAGGTCGACGAATAGGTCCGCATCAGGTCGCGCTGCATTGAAGTCGTGTCCGCGAGTCCCTGAACAGTGTTGACCAGCATCGGAAAAAACACCATCGCCACCACTACAGCCGCCTTTGACTGCCAGTCAAACCCGAACCAGTTCACCAGTATCGGCGCGATGCCAACGATCGGCAGAGCCGCAACGAAGTTGCCGATAGGCAGGAGACCCCGCTGCAGGAACGGGATCCGGTCAACAGCCAGAGACACAATGAACGCAGCGCTGCAGCCGATCAAATATCCGCTTACGGCGCCTTTTAGCGCAGTCTGCACGAAATCGCCCCAAAGCACATGGGTCGAAACCGCGAATCTCGCCGCGATCGCAGTGGGAGCCGGAAGTATGACAGGCGAGACGTCCAGTCCGAGAACCAGACATTCCCAGGCCACAAGTACAGTGATCCCGAAAATCACCGGAACCGCCAACCGTCCGGCGCGGCTGCCGCGCCACGCGGATCCTGCAATGCGTGTGTTCAGCCACCAGGTCAGCAGCCAGAATGCCAATGCAAAGACGATCGGAGTCATGCCGGCCCCCACCGCGCTGCGCCATCGGCCGATGCCACGCATCCGGCAGAATCCATCATGCGGCGGTTCATCGCGCAAATCCCATTCGCTTCAGCGTAACCGCCTGCAGGCTAGCCACAGCGCTCACAAGAACTCCGGCCAGGCATGCGGCCATGACCAGCGCCGACCAGATCATGATCGGGTTACCGAACTGGTCACCAATCAGGATCCTGGCTCCGAGTCCCTGAATCGCGCCGGTCGGCAGTTCCCCCACGATCGTTCCCACCAGCGCAGCCGCGATCCCGATCTTCAGCGACGTGAAAAAATACGGCATCGAAGAGGGAAACCGCAGCTTCCAGAACGTCTGCCATCCGTTTGAACCATAGGTTTTGAGAAGATCCAGCTGCGTTCCGTCCGGGCTGCTCAGCCCTTTCGACATTCCGACCAGCACCGGGAAATAACACAGATACGCCGAAATGATCGCCTTGGGAACCGCCCGCCCATCAACTCCGATTGACGCAAGGACCACAATGATCATCGGAGCGATGGCGACGATCGGAATGGTCTGGCTGATGATCGCCCACGGCATCAGCGCCATGTTCAGGGTGCGCGAATACACGATGCCGACAGCCATCAGAACGCCAACCAGCGTTCCAAGCGTAAAGCCAGCCAGAGTCGATGAAAGAGTGACCCAGCTGTGGAAGACAAGACTGCGCTTGGAAGTCACTTTCGTGTCGATAACCGTCTTTTTCAGTTCCGCCAGCACCTGGTGCGGCGGCGGCAGCCTGGGCCGTTCCTGGTCCATGGTGTCCGCCACGATCTCCGGGAATCCGAGTTCCACACCGGCTCTTTCGGCCTGAGCCAGCGTCCACTTGGAGTTCATCCAGACCGAACCGGCATACCAGGCCACGGCAATCATGCTCACCACGGTCAGGATCGGAAACAGGCGGCTCATGACATCCTCATCCCGGCCCAACGCCGTCCGGCGCAGCGGGAACACAGGCCTTGATGCGGTGCGGCGGGCGACATCTCATTCATCATAGGCGTGCCCTGCCCTGAGTCCTTCGCGCACCCGCTGCGCCAGCGCGAAAAACTCCGGCGTATCGCGGATATCGAGCGGCCGCTCGCGCGGAAGCGTACTCTCGATCACATCCGAAATCCTTCCCGGTCTCGGGCTCATCACCACGATCCGGCTCGATAGGTAGACGGCTTCCGGAATCGAGTGGGTAACGAAGCCGATGGTTTTTCCAGTCCGCGACCACAGGCTAAGCAGCTGCTCGTTCAGATGATCGCGAACAATCTCGTCAAGTGCGCCGAATGGCTCGTCCATAAGCAGGATTTCCGCGTCGAACGCCAGCGCCCGGGCGATGGATGCCCTCTGCTGCATGCCTCCGGAGAGCTGCCAAGGATACATCTTCTCGAATCCGGACAGTTCGACCAGATCCAGCACCCTGGAAACGCGTTCGGCCATCTGCTCTTTCGAATACCCCATGATTTCCAGCGGAAGACGCACGTTGCCCGCGATGGTGCGCCACGGATAGAGGCCCGCCGCCTGAAACACGTAACCGTAGGCACGGCTTTGGCGCGCCTCGTCCGGAGTCATCCCGTTCACGGAAATCTCGCCCCCTGTCGGGCTTTCCAGCCCTGCGGTGACGCGCAGAAACGTGGTCTTCCCACAACCGGACGGTCCGATGAATGAAACGAATTCCCCCTTGCCGATTTCCAGATCCACGCCCTTCAGCGCGTGAACGGGCCCGCTCCCGGTCTGAAAGGTCAGATCGAGCTTCGTTGCCGCGATCACGGTTTCCTGCGTCACTCGCCTGTCCTTTCCGGAACCCAGCCGTCAGACGCCGGTCGCAGGAATTCCCGACCGCTCCACAGGACGCGGTGCGGTCAGTTCCTTCCAGGTCGAAAGCGCCCTGTTGACGGGATTGGCGGCTTCGCGGCTGACAAATTCGCCATGGCCTTCCTTGGTTCGGATCTCGCCGTCATGCACGGCGACATGACCTCGGGTCAGAGTGAACCGCGGCAGGCCCTTCACATGCCTGCCTTCGAAGACGTTATAGTCGATTGCCGACTGTTGGCCGGCCGCGGAGATCGTTTTCTCTCTCTCGGGATCCCAGACCACGATGTCTGCATCGGCGCCGACCAGGATGGATCCCTTTTTTGGATAGCAGTTCAGGATTTTCGCTATGTTTGTCGAGGTCACCGCAACGAACTCGTTCGGCGTCAGCCGTCCGGTGCCCACACCATGCGTCCAGAGCATCGGCATCCTGTCCTCAAGTCCGCCGGTACCGTTGGGTATCTTGGTGAAATCTCCTACGCCGTAGCGCTTCTGCTCGGTTGTGAACGCGCAATGGTCGGTGGCGACAACCGACAGAGACCCCGACTGCAGGCCGGCCCAAAGTGAATCCTGGTGCTTTTTGTTGCGGAAAGGCGGCGACATGACCCGCCGCGCCGCGTGATCCCAATCCTCATTGAAATACTCGCTCTCGTCGAGTGTCAGGTGCTGGATCAACGGTTCGCCCCAAACGCGCTTGCCCTGCATGCGCGCCCGCCGGATTGCCTCATGCGCCTCCTCGCAGGATGTATGAACGACATAAAGCGGAACGCCGGCCATGTCGGCGATCATGATTGCCCGATTTGTCGCTTCACCCTCTACCTGGGATGGTCTGGAATAGGCATGCGCTTCCGGGCCGGAATTCCCCTCAGCAAGCAGACGGGCACTGAGTTCGGCAACGACATCGCCGTTCTCGGCGTGGACCAGCGCAATGCCACCCAGTTCCGCCAGCCTCTGGAACGATGCGTACATCTCGTCATCGTTCACCATCAGGGCACCCTTGTAAGCCATGAAATGCTTGAACGTGGTGATTCCCTCCTTCTCGATGACCGTCGCCATTTCGTTGAACACCTGCTCGCCCCACCAGGTGACCGCCATGTGGTAGGAATAGTCGCAGTTCGCCCGTGTGGACTTGTTGTGCCACATGCCAAGAGCGTCGTGCAGGCCCTGTCCCGGGCTTGGAAGCGCAAAATCCACAACCATGGTGGTGCCGCCGCTCAGCGCGGCTCTTGTGCCAGACTCGAAGTCGTCAGTCGAATAGGTTCCCATGAAGGGCATTTCGAGATGGGTATGTGGATCAATGCCGCCCGGCATGACGTAGCAGTCTGTAGCGTCAAGGACATTGCCCGCTGTGATCCCGTCTCCGATGGCGGCGATCTTTCCGTCCTCGACCAGTACGTCGGCCCTGTAGGTCAGATCAGCGGTGACAACGGTTCCATTTCGGATAACTGTGCTCATTGGTTTCTTCCACATTCAAGGCATGTTGCAGGCGGGAGGCGGAACCAAGATGTACGCGGGGGAACCGCTCCGGAGTTTCCGCAGGCTGAACAGTACTGTCCAGGCCAGGGCGGTGCGAAACGGAGCGTCATTCCACGATCTCCGCGGTCTCGACCACGGCATGGAACAGCACCTCTGCGCCCGCCCGGGCCCATGCCGAAGAGATTTCCTCCGCTTCGTTGTGCGACAGTCCGTCCACACAGGGGCACATGATCATCGCTGTCGGCGCCACGCGGTTGATCCAACAGGCATCATGGCCCGCACCCGAAATAATGTCGCGATGGGAGTAGCCAAGCCGTTCCGCAGCCCTGCGGACGGCAGCAACGCATCCTTCATCGAAGTTCACCGGATCGAATCCGCCGACCTTTTCGAACTCGACAGACAGTTCCATTCCGTCAGCGATCTTCTGCGCCCCGGCCCGCATGCGCCGCTCCATGTCCTCGATTACCTCAAGCTGCGGCGACCGGAAATCCACGGTGAACACCGCCCTGCCCGGTATGACGTTGCGCGAGTTCGGATGTACCTCGATGTGACCGGCAGCGCCGACGGCATCGGGTTTGTGGCTCCAGGCGATCTCGTCAACCAGATCCAGAACCCGCGCCATTGCCAGCCCTGCGTTCCTCCGCATCGGCATGGGTGTGGAACCCGTATGTGCGTCCTTGCCGGTGATTGTGACCTGGGTCCAGCTCAGGCCCTGGCCGTGGGTGACCACGCCGATGTCCTTGCCTTCTGCTTCAAGGATTGGACCCTGCTCTATATGCAGTTCGAAGAAGGCATGCATCCTGCGGCTGCCGGTCTCTTCATCGCCGCGCCAGCCAATGCGCTGCAGTTCATCGCCGAATTTCCGGCCGTCGGCGTCCTCGCGGGAATAGGCCCAGTCCTGATCATGGATTCCGGCGAACACGCCGCTCGCGAGCATCGCCGGTGCGAACCTCGTGCCCTCTTCATTGGTCCAGTTGACCACAACGACCGGACGGCGCGTCCTGATGTCTAGGTCGTTCAGCGTGCGGACGAGTTCCAATCCGCCGAGTACCCCCAGGACTCCATCGTATTTTCCGCCGGTCGGCTGGGTATCGAGATGCGACCCCACATAGACAGGCAATGCGTCGGGATCGGTTCCTTCGCGCCTTGCGAACATGGTTCCCATCTGGTCCAAGCCCATCGAACAGCCCGCGCCTTCGCACCATTGCCGGAACAATGCACGTCCCTCGCCGTCCTCGTCAGTCAAGGTCTGGCGGTTGTTGCCACCCGCGACGCCGGGGCCGATCTTTGCCATTTCCATGATCGACTCCCAAAGCCGATCACCGTTGATTCGCAGGTTTTCTCCCGGCGCTGCCATGGTCACGCCCTCCCCGGGACTGCGGTACCGTCGGCAAGGAAGCGCAGAAGCGAAGCAGCTGCTGACACAGCGAATCCGTCCGCAACACGTCCGCTCCACCACATATCAGACTCAGCACCGCCTTCTGCAGCGGGTTTTTCGCAACGCCAGGCATCACGCATTCGCGACCGCCCGACCGGTGGTCCGCACATTGCTGTCATCGTTTCGTCTCCAGAACGCGGTCATGCCAAAAGAGCGCCACGAACCGCTGCCGCGAAAGAGTTTGACCAAATGGTCAGGAATACGCTAGCACTTGCGCTCTGACAGTCAAGGACTTCGACGAACTTTGACCCTATCAAAGCAGGAAACGCGCAAGGCCGAAACCGGGTCCGTTTCTAGGCCACGGACCAGGATCCAGGAAAGAAACGTTTCGGCCATTCTCGAGGCGGCGCTAGAGGTGTTCTCACGGCACGGGTTCCGCGGCTCGACGCTTGACCGAATTGCCGAGCGGGCGCACCTGTCCAAACCCAATCTGCTGTACTACTTCGGGTCGAAAGAAGCGATTCACGTCGCGCTTCTCAGCGAACTGCTCGAGGCCTGGCTGGCGCCTCTGCGATCGCTTGATCCTGCAGGCGATCCGATCGAGGAAATCGTGGGATACGTGAAGCGAAAACTCGAAATGGCACGTGGGCTTCCGCGCGAAAGCAGGCTGTTCGCCAACGAAATCATCCAAGGGGCACCGCAGATACTGGACATTCTTGAAGGTCCGCTGAAGGATCTCGTCGATGAAAAAGCGGAACTGATCCGCCGCTGGGCGGAGGAGGGCCGCATCGCCGCCGTTGATCCGCATCACCTGATTTTCTCGATCTGGGCCACGACGCAGCACTACGCTGACTTCGATGTTCAGGTCCGCGCCGTACTTGACCCGGACGGGGACACGCATTTCGGCGGTGCCGAACGGTTTCTGGACCATCTTTACCGCAATGCGCTGGCGCCTTGATGGCTTTCCGGAAGGACGGGCCTGCCGAGGCAAATGGCCAATGCAAACCGACGCTTATGCTCAGCCAGCTCTACCGTCACGTTGGCCGGCCAACGGCTCAATCCGATCGACGTACTCTATGCAACCGCATGTCCAGCCATTGGGTTGTTAGGATGCATGGTCCAGTCTCCGTGATCCGCGACGACTTTTTCGCCAGTGCGTTCGTCAATTGCGCCATCCGGAAGCTGCTCCATAGTGATGCAGCCATCCACTGGGCAAACGTTGACGCAGAGATTGCAGGCCACGCATTCGGCATCAATGACGTCGAACACCCTTTCCTTGGACATCGAGATCGCTTGGTGACTGGTGTCCTCACAGGCGGCATAGCAGCGTCCGCAACGGATGCATGAATTCTGGTCGATGCGCGCCTTGGTGACGTAATTCAGGTTAAGATACTGCCAGTCGGTCACGTTCGGCACGGCGCGTCCGACAATGTCGGATACCGAAGCGTGTCCTTTCGAATCCATCCAGTCGGACAGTCCGCTGATCAGCTCCTGAACGATTCTGAAGCCATAGGTCATTGCGGCAGTGCAGACCTGTACATTGCCGGCGCCCAGACTCAGGAACTCCGCAGCATCGCGCCACGTGGTCACCCCGCCGATTCCGGAAATCGGAAGGTCCGCTGTTTCCGGATCCCGCGCGATAGAGGCGACCATATTCAGCGCGATCGGCTTCACCGCAGGTCCGCAGTAGCCACCATGGCTTCCTTTGCCGTCGATGGACGGTTCGGGGCTGAAGGTGTCAAGATCGACGGAGGTGATCGATGAAACCGTGTTGATCAGTGAAACGGCGTCCGCCCCGCCAGCATTTGCCGCCCGCGCCGGATAGCGGATGTCGGTAATGTTTGGGGTCAGCTTGACGATCACCGGCATGCGCGTGTTCGCCTTGCACCATCGGGTCACCATCTCGATATAGTCCGGCACCTGGCCAACTGCGGATCCCATGCCCCTCTCGCTCATTCCGTGCGGGCAGCCGAAGTTCAGTTCAATACCGTCCGCTCCCGTTTCCTCGATCACCGGAAGAATGGCTTTCCAGGCCTCTTCCGTGCATGGGACCATCAGCGAGACAACTACCGCGCGATCCGGAAAGTCACGTTTTATCGCCTTGATTTCCTTCAGATTCACCTCCAGCGGCCGGTCGGTGATCAGTTCGATGTTATTGAGGCCCAGCAGTTGCCGGTCCGCCCCCCAAATGGCGCCGTAGCGCGGCCCGTTGACGTTTACTATCGGCGGGCCAGCCTCTCCGAGGGTCTTCCAGACCACTCCGCCCCACCCGGCTTCGAATGCGCGACGGACGTTATATTCCTTGTCCGTCGGCGGCGCGGACGCCAGCCAGAACGGGTTCGGCGACCTGATGCCGATGAATTCGCTTGTCAGATCCGGCATTTCCGCATCTCCTCCATTTGGTGTCCGGCAGGCTTACTGTCCGACGCGCAGCCCTGACCGCCTGACCCGGCAGACCGCGAAGACGGCCAAGTGAATGTCCCGCCTTGGGCGCGACTGAACCGGCTCGCGTGGGCTTCACCCTTCAGCGGCCGAAATTCCGTGCGTGGAACCTGCAAGGCTTCGGATCCTGGTCTCATGTCAAGGCCCGGTGAATTGCTTCGGCGGCGTCGCGTCCCTGCGCGACGGCCGTCACGGTAAGGTCGTCACCGCCAGTGGCGCAGTCGCCTCCGGCCCAGACTCCCTTCAATGAGGTTGCGCCTTCGGCGTCGGACCTGATCTTCCCGCCCTCGAGCTCCAACGCGTCAGGCACCCCGCTAAGCCGTTGGCCAATAGCCCGAAACACCTGGTCAGCGGCCAGCCGGAAGGTTTCGCCGGTCCCAGCCAGCCCGTCGGCGCCCTCACGCGTATACTCGAATTCAATCTCCTTTACGGTGTCGGTTCCGACCACAGCCACCGGCCGGGCGTTCGTCACAAGCCGGACTCCTTTCGATGTGGCCAAGTCCTGTTCGTATTCACTGGCGGAAAGCCGATCCCGCCCGCGGCGGTAGACGATCGTGACGTTTTCGGCTCCAAGCAGTTTAGACTGGACTGCGGCGTCAATGGCGGTCATTCCGCCTCCGATCACCACGACATTGCGGCCGATCTTCACCGTGGTCAGGTCTTTGGCTTGGCGCAGGTCCGCGATGAATCCAACCGCGTCAACGACATTTTCGATATCCTCGCGGTCAGCACCAAGAGAGTTGACGCCTGCAAGACCGATTCCGAGGAAAACGGCATCGTGGGTCCGCCGCAGATCATCCAGCCACAGGTCACGCCCTAGGGCCAGGCTGTGGCGGAGCTCGATGCCTCCTATGCCCAGAAGCCAGGCGATCTCGGCCTGCGCAAAGCCGTCCACGGTCTTGTAGCTGGCAATGCCGTATTCGTTGAGACCTCCGGGTTTGTCCCGTGAATCATAAATCACCACCTCATGGCCATGCATCGCCAGCCTGTGGGCGCAGGCGAGGCTGGCCGGTCCTGCACCCACTGCCGCAATCCGTCTGCCGGTTGCGGCGGCTCGCATGAATGGATGTCCGTCGGCCTGCATCAATACGTCGGTGGCAAAGCGTTGAAGCCTGCCTATGTCGACCGGCTTTCCTTCCGCCATCTCCCGAACGCAGGCCTCTTCGCAGAGGGTTTCGGTAGGGCAGACCCGCGCGCACATGCCACCGAGGATATTCTGTTCAAGAATCGTCCGCGCTGCCGCCTGCGGAGTTCCTGTCGCGATCTGCCGTATGAACAGAGGGATGTCGATGTCAGTGGGACATGCTTCCACGCAGGGCGCATCATGACAGAAGTAACAGCGGTCGGCGGCGACGGCGGCCTCGTGCGGATCGAAGGGTGGGTGAAGGTCTGCGAAATTGGACGCGATCCGCTCGCGTTCCAGCCTGCCCGCGGCGACGCCGGGAGTGAGGGGCGTATTCGGCATTGTGCGCTCCGACAATGGTGCGATTCCCTAAAGTGTGCCACAATCCGAAATTTTATCAAACGGTAAAATTTTCCTTATCCATTTCGACCATCCACGACTGGGCACACCTGAAGCGGAAAGACGATCGCCCCTCTTTCCGGCAATTTGCCTTCACCGGTTTGCATCTTCGTTCTTCTGAGAGAGAGCGCTGCTTCACCCAAAATCCTTTACCGAGTCCCGGTGGATCGATCCAAGCATCTCTATCAACCACCTGTGAACAGAACTTTCCGCATCCCGCTGATGCCTCACGGCGCGCACGGAAAACGTGGGGCCTGAAAAGGGAAGAGACGCAAACTGCAGATTGAACCTTGCTGCATATACCGCGGCAATCTTTCTTGGCAGCGTCGCAATCAGGTCCGAATGCTCCAGAACCGAAAGCGCCGGAAAGAACAGCGGCACGGTCGCGTGTACGTTTCTGTGAAGCCCAAGCGCATCCAGCGTGTAGTCGACAAGCCCTTTCGTCGCTCCGGCAGGCGCAACGAGGAGATGCGGCTGGTCCGCATATGCACGGACACTGCACTCGCCCTCAAAATACGGATGGCCAATCCTGCCAGTGACGACGTACTCCTCGACATAAAGATCCTCGGATATGTAAGGTCCGACCGGACCTCGGCCAGGAAGCGTTTCGAAAAACCCGATGGCCAGATCAACACGCCCTTGTACAAGGGCATTCAGCGCGTCGTCGCTTGAGAGGGTCAGAGAGGTTATGCTGATCCGGGGACCGACTCCAGCGGTACGGGCGATAAGCTGCGGCACAAGCGCAGCGAGTTCATAGTCGAATCCGGCTATCCTGAGCGAGATTTCGCTTGCCGACGGATCAAATTCCTTTGGTTCGACGAGCGAGTCCGAAATCGTCCGCACCGCGCGGCGGATCTTCGGTTCAAGTTCACGGGCGAAAGCTGTTGGCTCCAGGCCCTGGGCCTTTCGAAGAAAGAGTGGGTCACCGTACAATGCGCGCAGCCTTTTCAGGGCATGGCTGATTGCAGGCTGGGTGAGCCCCATTTCCCGCGCGACCGCAGTCGCTTTCCGATGACGCATCAGGCCCAGGAAAACGAGCAGTATGGTGCCGTCAATGAGGCGAAGTTCGATTTCATTTATTTCTGTCATCCACCATTTTCATTATCATTTATTTCTACAGATTGGTAGGCTCTCCAACCACAGAATTCTGATTTCATCCTGAACTGCGGCCCGCGGGCTGCAATTCACCAACAGGGAGGCAAGAATGCTGATGAAACGACTTCTGGCCGCAGGTGCGATTGCGGTATTCGGAACGGGCGCCTACGCGGAATGCGCCTTTGAAAACTCAACGCCGGTCAGCATTTCGGCAGCCGCGTTCCAGGCATGGAAAGTCGCTACCGGCGCAATGGCTGAATGCGGGAATTTCTCGGCCGAACTGAACCAGGAATTCCAGGAGAAACAGGCTGTTGGATTTGCGGCCAATCCGTCCCTTTATGCAATCGGCGGTGTGGAGAACTCGGCACTCGTCCCGCTTCAGGACGCAGGCCTGATCCGTCCGCTTGACGATCTCGTCGAGAAATTCGGATCCCAGCTGTCTCCCGCGCAGCTCATCAAGATCGACGGGCAGATCATGGCCATCGCAATGATGGTCAACGCGCAGCACCTGATGTACCGGGAAGACATTCTAAACGATCTCGGAATCGAAGTTCCCCAGACTTACGAAGAGGTCATTGAGGCGGCTGCCAGAATCCAGGAGGCCGGAGTTGTCGACTATCCGCTCGGAGGAAGCTGGAAAACAACCTGGCTTGAATTCGTGAATATGTATCTCGGCTACGGAGGCGACTTTTTCCGGGATGGGTTCCAGCCCAACGTGAACAACGAAGACGGCGTGGCAGCACTGGAAATGATGAAGGCGCTCAGCGCGTATATGGACCCTGAATACCTGGTTGCGGACTCGACCTATACCCAACAGCAGTTCCAGAAGGGCAAGATCGCGATCGCCAACTTCTGGGCCAGTCGGGCGGACGCCGTGAACGATCCCGCCGAAAGCGAGGTTGCGGGCAAGATCCGGTTTGCTTCCGCCCCTGCCCCTGTCGCTGGGAAAATTCCCGCGTCTACGCTCTGGTGGGACGGAATCGTGATCGCCAAGAACATTCCTGACGATGTGGCCGAAGCCGCATTTCGCGTAGCGATGGAAGGCATTGATTCTGATATGGCAAATGCCAATCCCGACACGGCGATCTGGATCATCAATGGCTACACACCAGGTGAATTCGCCTCAGGTGCGACAGCCACCGCTGCGAAAGGAGCCCGTCCCTATCCGGCCTCCAGCCATATGGGCATTATGCAGACAGCCATCGCCAACAACATCTCTGCCTATCTTAACGGCGGGAAGGACTCCGCCACGACACTGGCCGATATGGAATCGGACTATATCGTCGCGGCCAAAGAAGCCGGAATACTGGAATAGCCCGGTGCCCCCTAGCCTGAGCGGGCAATTGGCCGCTCAGAATCGACGAGATCTCAGTCTCTGAGGATTCTGGTACATGTCCCTTTCAAACGCAAAAATGCGGGCCTGGGCGCTTGCCGCCGGGATGAACGCTGAGCGGACCCTGTTCACGGATGGTATGAGGTTCTTCGGGCCTGCGCCAATCGGGGATCTGGTCGGTTCCGAAACATTTGAAACGGCCGTGCTGGAACCGGTAAGGAAAGCGATGCCAGGCGCCCGAAAACGGCCATACCTTTACTTCGGCGGCGAGCACCTAGGTCATGTCTGGGTCGGCGCCACCGGGAATATCGAAGGCGAAATGCGGTCGTCCTTGTTCGGCATCCCGCCTGGTGAGGGGCTGCGGAAGCTGCGGTTCGGCGAATTCTACAAATTCGAAGATGACCGAATCTGCGAAATCCGCTGCCTGCTCGACATTCCCGGACTTGCGGCACAGGCGGGAATCGAACTGTTCCCGCGCTTCGACGGCAAAGCGCATGTACCGGAAGGTCCTCCTGACAGGATCGGCATCGTCAGTACGCCGCAGGATGCCGGTTTGACGGAAATGACCCGAAGCCTTGTGCATGACATGATCGTAACTGGCTGCAACCGGCTCGAAGGCAGCGATATGGAATCGCAGGGGCTGGAACGCTACTGGCGTTCGGACATGGCCTGGCACGGACCCTGGGGCGTTGGGTCAGCGTCAGGACTGGATGAATTCTACGCCTTCGCCCAAGGACCGTCGGTGCGGTCGTTCCCAGGGCGCCGCGGCTCCTGGCCCAAGGAAGCCTTCATCGCGGAGGGACCGGTTGCGGGATTTGCAGGATGGCCGTCATTCATCGGAAACTTCACCGGCGAGCCGTTTCGCGGAATCGCTCCGACCGGCGGGCCGATCTCAAAAAACGTGATGGACTTTTACACCGCCAGCGGAAACCGCCTCTCGGAAAACTGGGTGCTGATCGACCTTATCAGGTTCGCGTCGGACTGCGGCGTGGACCTCATGGCGCAGATGCCCGAGGATCCAGCACCAGCTGCGCCATGAGGTGACGCGATGAAAGCCAGGACATTCGCTTGGTTTGTGGGCCCTTCCGTCCTGTTGATGCTTCTCTTCATCGCCGCGCCGCTGGTTTCTGTCCTGGTCCAGAGCTTCTATGTAACCGCGCCGGTGCTTGAGACGGTTGTTGTCGAAACCTGCACTCCCGGCTTTACGGGCCAGATCTGCGAGACCGCGACCCAAACCCGGCCGCTGATTGACGGAAACGGAAAGGTCATCACGACAACGGAGTTCGTAGGCCTCCAGAGCTATCGAAACGTCCTCGAAACCGAGAGGACGCTTGCCGCGCTTTCCAGTTGGGACTTCCGCGAGTTCCTGTCCATCGACTTCTGGAAAGCCCTGCGCTTCACGCTGACCTTCACCTTCATCACTCTGCCGATCATGCTGGTCACCGGCCTCGGCATCGCGCTCGCCGTCAACATGGCGACCGCAAGAATACGTGGCCAGGTGATTTTCGTCTCACTGCTTCCCTTCATAATCACGCCGGTGATCGGAGCTCTGTCGATCAAGTGGCTGTTCATCGGCGACGGAATCCTCACAGCGCTCATTGAATGGTGGCTGGCGCGCGACATCGCCCTGTTCGCTCAGGCATGGACCATCGAAATACTCCTGCTCTCTTACCGTGTCTGGCATGTGTCTCCATTCGCATTCGTGGTGTTCTACGCAGGCCTCCAGACTCTGAACATGGACAGCGTAGAGAGCGCGATCATCGACGGCGCTACGCGCTGGCAGAGGCTGAGGTATATCGTCATCCCGCATCTGATGCCGCTCATCGTTTTCCTTACTGTCATCCATCTCATGGACAGCTACCGTGTCTTCGAGGAAATCGTTGGATTCGCGTCGGAAAACCATGTCATCAGCCTGCAGTGGATCACTTATGACCTGCTGACGCCTGACGATGCCGGCAACCGGTCGATAAGCCGGGCTTCCGCTTCCTCCATGCTGACGATGATCGGGATCGTGATCCTGCTGGTATTCCCGCTGCGCCAGACATGGCGGGACTATTTCGGGAAGGCGGCGTGACGTGACCCAGTCCCGAGCCCTTCGTCCGTCTCTCTCGCTTAGGCTTTTCGGATTCAGCTTTCTCGGCTTCTGGTGCCTGATCGCGGCCTTCCCGATCTTCTGGATAACGGTCATGAGCCTCAAAGATCCGATTGACGCGTTTTCCTCCAATCCTCTTACCGTGATTTTCGGCGACGCCACCCGCTTTACCGGACTTGGCCTGTCGCCCTTCGGAATGGCAGTGATCGGGCTGGCGTTTTACTTTGCCCTGCGGGTGGCACGGCGTTCCGTACTGGCCTGGACCGCCGCGCTGGAACCAAAGAGCGGACGCATCAACGGTTGGATCGTCGCGATTCTGGCATTCGCTGTGATGTGTGCGGTCGCGTCCCTGTTGATCCTGCCGGCGGTTATCGGACTGGTGAACCCCTGGCTCGGCGCGTTGGGGCGCCCGATCCTTGGCCTCACGGCCGAACACTACATTTCGGTATGGATCGACGGCGAATTCTACCGGAACTTCATCAATTCCATGATCGTGACCTCTGGTGTCGTCGCGATTTCACTCAGTGTCGGAACACTGGCCGGATTCGGATTGGCCCGCAGCAGAATGAAGATCGCATTCTGGATTCTGATCGCGGCGCTCGTTTTCCGCGCCCTTCCCCATTCTGTCCTGGTCGCCGGTTACCTGCCGGTCTTCGTGAATTCTTCCGATATTCTGCGACCGCTGCTCGGAGAGGCCGCGCCGACGTATTACGGCAAGCCGCTGCCGGTTATTTTCGCGCTGGTTGCGATCAACCAGCCGTTCACGATCTGGATGCTGCGGTCGTTCTTCGCCTCGATCCCATCGGATCTTGACGAAGCGGCCCGCGTCGACGGTTGCACCTATTTTCAGGCATTTCGGCTTGTGATCATCCCGGTCATGTGGCCGGGGGTCGTGACGACCGGCCTGTTCAGCTTCCTTCTGGGCTACAACGATTTCCTGGTCACCTCATTGCTGCTTGACGCCCAGAACCAGACGATGGTTCCGGCAATCACGAGTTTCTTCAACCGGGAAACCACTTCCACGGATCAGGTGCAGGCCGTCGCGGCTGCGGTTTCGATCACCGCTCCGCTGTTCTTTCTTGTGATGGTGTTCCAGAAGCAGATTGTCAGCGGGCTCACGGCAGGCGCGGTCAAGGGATGACCCGGTGAACGTCAGGCATCAAAGTAGAAACCCGGATTTTCTTCAGGACTCCGTTTCTGCGGTTAGACGGGTACGGGACTGTCCCGGATCGCGGATGTTTGCCCCGCAAGCCGTTCCCGGCTGCCAAATCGGGTGGTGCTGATTTCCGTAATCTCAGAGTACGTCACGTGCCGAACTTCGCGCCAACGGATTGACGTGGCTGGAAGGCGCCGCACGGGCATCCAACATTTCTGGCAGTACCGACGGCATATAGTCTCCTGAAGACGAACAGCTTCGGAGCACGCCCTTTCGGCACCGGAAGCAGTAGACTGCCATGGCAAAAGACTCCCTTTGCTCCACGGTCAGCGGTGAACCGGAATCATCGGCAGTGTTCGGTAAGCCGGTCCCGGGAATGCCACCTTGCGCCAAAGTATATTTGGGCCTCAAGACAGCGTCCAACGGCCGGATATTCTCTGCAGCGATGGCAATAGGGATGTTCCCTTGCGTTCGAACCGCCCCACCTTTGCAAGCGATGGCAACCGAAACCTGATTGGCCACCTGTCACCGGCATATTCCGGGCCGGCAACGGCCGAACCGATGCCGGGCAAATCTCGTCCGTCAGAACGGCGCCATTTGATTCTGCAGCCGGTACTGCCTCGGCGTCACTCCGTACTGCGTCCTGAACAGCCTGTAGAAGTAGCTTAGGTTCTCGATTCCGCATGCCCGTGCCACCTCTGGAATCGGCAGCTTTCCATGACCGAGCAGCAGGGCGGAGTGCTCGATCCGGACTCTATTCACAAGCTCCGAAGGCGTGATGCCAAGTTCCGCCTGCGTCACCCGGCAGACATGCTCATGGCTTCGCCCGGCCGCTCGGACGAAAGCCGCCGCCCCACCACGGAACACGGCAGGGTCGCGAACCGCCTGGCACGCCGCTGAAAACCATCTCGGCGCCGCGCTGTTGGAATGTGCGCTCCGTTCAACAACCCGATTCGTCAGCGTAAGAAGGAATTCCTCGATCCTCGCGAGCGATCTGATCGACGTACCCAGCTCCTGCGCCACATTGACGGCGCGCTCGAACCGCGAGCCGAATATTTCATACGCTTCGGGGAGATCGCCGTCCCAGTCAAAAAACCTTCCTCTGAATTCATCAGGATAGCGATGAACCAAATGCGCCGCTGTCTCCGCCCGAAACATGACATTGATGATCTGGCATCCGGTTTCCCTGTCGGCCCGGAACGCATGGGCGTCCTGCGGCCGAACGAATGCCAGATGCCCCTGTTCCAGACACTGAACCTCGCCGTTGATCCAGTGCAACGCCCCGCCGCGCTCAATCAGGAACACCTCAAAGCAGTCGTGATCATGCGCCTTTTCCGGAAACCTTACGTCAAGAGATTTTCGCGCGTAGTGGAATGACTCCCGCTCGTTCAGGTAATCGCCGGCTCTGAACCGAATGATCTCCATAAGGCAAACCCCGACAAGAATTCCGTGAATTCCGCCAGTCAAAATCAAAATAGGACAGGAAAATGTCAAGTGGTGGCCATGCACCGCTGAATTTTTTCGGTAAATTGTACCGCTACGGGAGGAGAGAATGCTCGACGGGTTCAGGGATCTCAGCTTCAGGCCGGTTCGTAACGACGCGCCTCTCCGCCTGACACAGTCCCAGATCGACGGCTACAACCGCATGGGGTTCGCCCAGCCCTTCAGCATTTTCACCGAGCCAGAGATTGCCCGCATCCGCGCCTATGTCGACCGCCTGATGGCTGACATGGGCGAAGAAGGCGGCTACGGCATCAACTGCTACCAGGCAAGGCTTTCGGGACTCTGGGACATCGCGACCGACCCGCGCATCCTGGACCATGTTCAGGACATCATAGGTCCGAACATACTTTGCTGGGCCACCGCGATTCTGTCCAAAGCTCCCCATGACCCGAAGGCTGTTCCGTGGCATCAGGACGCCGCGTTCTGGTGCCTGGCTCCCGCGCGGACGGTTACGGTCTGGCTCGCGGTCGACGAAGCCAACGAAGCCAATTCCGCCATGCGTTTCATTCCCGGAACACACGCCGGAGGCGCGCTGAAGCTCCGGCCTACATCCGGCGACAGCGTGTTCCACATCGAGACCGACGGCGCCGATGGACTGGGCGAGCCCTTCACCAACACACTGAAAGCAGGCCAGATATCGCTCCATGCGGACATGCTGGTACATGGCAGCTTGCCGAACAGGTCCAGCCGGCGACGCTGCGGGCTCACCCTTCGCTACTGCCCTCCGGAGGTGCGGATCACCGACGGATCATGGGCACAAGGCGTCGAAGCCATTCTATGCCGCGGTGACGCCGGCGGCTGGCGGACCTGTCCCCGACCGGACAACGACGATATTTCGAAAACTTCAAGCCCGCATGTCGTGGGAAACAACTAGGAAGGGCCTCCCGCGATGAGGATCAGATGGTACGGACATGCTGCATTCGGCTTGTTTCCGGATGAAGGTCCAAGCATCATTACCGATCCCTACACGCCTGACGCGGTCGGATACGCTCCGATCAAGGACGCGGCTGATCTCGTTCTGATATCGTCCAATGACGACGATGCGCATTGCCGGGCCGACCTGGTCTCCGGCGACCCAGTGGTCGTGAATACTCTGGAAACCGCGCGCGGCGGCGGCAGCGCGGATGTCCTTGGCATCCGGATCAGGGCCATCGAAGCGGCGGAATGGCATCTTCATCCGGATCACGAAGTGCCGGGCCAGAACGGCATGTGCAGGTTCAGCCTCGAGGGACTCGACTTCGCGCATATGGGAGATGTCGGCAACCCATTGACCGACACACAGCAGGCCTTCTTCGAAGGAAGCGACGTCCTCTTCGCCCTCGCTGGAGGCTACCTCACAATTGAACTGCCCGATCTGATGGAGATGATCCATCGCACGAGGCCGCGGCTGGTCATCCCGATGCACTTCCGAACCCTCGCCTACAAACCGCGCAACACCATGTGGATCGAGAGCTTTCTTTCCCATTTCAAGGAGGAAGACATCGATTTCGCGTTTTCGTCGGAGATCGAAATTGAACGGAAGGACTTGCCGGAACGCACCCGCGTCCTGGTCATGGACTACGTCCGGTAGGACGCAGAACCGGGCCTTGCCGGCCCAATCGAACCGGGGCTCCTGCCCCGCCGAACACAGGGAGACAGAAATGGCACTTAAACAAACCGCAACGCTCGCGTCCGCGCTCGCACTGCTGGCCGCCAGCGCGCTTGCGCAGGACGTTCCGCGCGAAGATACCGTAATCTTTGACCTGGACCGCACTATCAAGGATCCGGAGAACTTCAACTGGATGACGCCTGGAACCAAGCGCATGCACGGCGCTCACCAGGCGATGTGGGAACCGCTGTTTATCCTGAACTACGGAACCGGGCAGCTTGACCCGTGGCTTGGAACCGAGATCACCCCGAACGACACCAGCGACGTTTGGACCCTGAAACTCCGCGAAGGCGTCGAATGGTCTGACGGTGAGGCGTTCAACGCGGATGACGTCGTCTTCACCGTCAATATGGCGATCTCCAACGAAGAGATATCCAGCCGTGAGGCCGCCACTGTCCGCGCACAGGTTGCCAGTGTCGAGAAGATCGACGACCTGACCGTGAGATTCACCCTCAATGCGTCCAACCCGCGCTTTGCCGTCGAGAACTTCGGGGTCCGAATATTCGGCTCGTTCCTGATCATGCCGCAGCACGTCTGGGAAGGCCAGAATCCCGCGACATTCGCGTTCTATCCACCGATCGGCACTGGCCCTTACACGTATGCTTCCGGCGCCACCAACCGGATGATCTGGGATCTCAATGACGGATGGTGGGGCGCAAAGACGGGCTTCATGGATCTTCCTGAGCCCAAGCGTCTGATCTGGCTGGAATCCGGCGGAGCCGAAAGCCGCGCACAGCTCATGGCGACAAACCAGATGGATGCGGCGCAGAATGTCAGCGTCGGCACTTACGAAGCGATAAAGGCACAGAATCCGAGTGTCATCGCCTGGTACGAGGACTACCCCTACGCCTCGGCCGACCCTTGTGCCCGCCAGCTTGAGATCAATACGACGATCTCGCCCTGGGACAGTCCGGCGATGCGGCGCGCGGTCAACCACATCATCGACCGCAGCCAGATCGTAAACGTCGCGATTGAGGGCGCCACCGTTCCCAGCGAAACCATGTTCGTCCAGTATGGATCCATGGCGCAGTACATCGACGCTGTCAAAGCAGCGGGCCACGGCCTCTCGCCAACTGCCGACGCTGCCGCAGGGCAAGCCCTCATCGAGGCTCAGGGCTACGCCATGGGCAATGATGGAATCTATGAAAAGGACGGCGAGGATCTGTCCGTCAAGATCCATGTAAACTCCGCATCAACGGAATACACAAAGACGATTGACGTTATTGTCGAACAGTTGAACCGTGCCGGCATCAGCGCGAGTTCGGTTCCCGTCGAAAACGGAGTGTTCTGGGGAGAAGTCCTGCCCTTCGGCGCTTACGAAATGACCTACAGCTGGCTTTCCTGCGGTTCCGTCAACGAGCCCTGGACCTCCATGAGCCGTTACACGGTCAAGGATGTGGTTCCGGTCGGCGAGCGCTCGCCGGGTTTCAACAACACTTCCAGATGGGACTCCGAGGCGGCGGCCATGTACTCGGAAATCGTCGACAGAATGGGGTCGATGGCCCTGGATGACCCGGCGACTCCGGGCATGGTGGCAGAGGCCTATCAGTATCTGGCCGAAGAGATGCCCTTCATACCGCTGGTTCAGTCGGCGAAACTGCTTCCGCTAAACACCACGTATTGGGAAGGATGGCCGTCCTCTGACAATTACTACAACCATCCGTTCTTCTGGTGGAACCATACACACCAGATCATCCACAATCTCGAAAAAGCCAACTAAGGCATTGCCGGCGGGAAGCCATCCCCGCCGGCTTCCAAACTTCGGGCCGGAACAAAGGACTGAGGACGGATGTCCGACATCAACGATCGATTCTCGGCTGACGGTGTCCTCCGTGTACGGGGAGTGTTCTCCACGTCGGAAGTTGCGGCGCTTGAAGAGGATTTCGACCGCATCGTAGCCCAGATATCAGCTTCCGGCGAGTGCATTGACGCCACTTGGGACGGCGGACAGACCGCTGGCATCACAAAGCCCGGCGACCGGATCCTGCATACCCACAACGTGCAGAAATACTCCCGCAGATGGATGGACGCGTTCCTGGCGCCGAACTTCCTCGATGTTGTGGAAGCCATACTCGGCCCGGACATTGTCCTGCACCATTCGAAACTCTTCCAGAAGCCGCCTGAGAAGGGATCACCGTTTCCGATGCATCAGGACTGGCCATATTTTCCGACCGCCAGAGATACGATGATCGCCGGAATCATCCATGTGTCGGAGGCCACGGATGAAATGGGATGCCTACGGGTCTATCCAGGATCGCACCGTCTGGGGCGGGTCGGAGGCGCCGACGGAAGGCGGCCGAACGAGACGCTTGCCAGATACCCGATCGACCGGGCACAGACAGTCGAGGCCAAACCCGGAGACGTTGTGTTCTTCCATTACTTCACGCTGCATGGCTCCATGCCGAACCGATCGAAAATGACACGCAAGACCGTGCTTTGCCAGATGTACGCTGGCACAGACCGAGTTGAAGACGGCAACTCCCATCCGGACGAGCGGCTGGTCCTGCGCGGCTGGAACAGCCATATCTCGCGAATCGCCGCTGGAAAGGCGGCATGACCGGTCCTATCCATCGGCGCCGGCCGACAGCCTGCTGCAGGCGGTGATTTGAGGATTCCCCGCGGATATCTATTCAACCGGCTGGTGACGCTGCTGCTCACGGTCTGGATCGCCGCCACCCTGATCTGGATCATTCCGCGCCTGTCACCCGTGGATCCCGCCGACATCATGCTCGGACGCATGGCCGCAGGCGCAGGCGCCGTGGAAAACGCGGACCGGATCCTCGAACAGCTCAGGGAGAGCTTCGGCCTCAACGATCCACTTATCGTCCAGTACGTTAAGTACCTCAGGAACATCGTCCTGTTCGACTTCGGCCTGTCGACCGCGACGTTTCCGACCAAGGTTTCGGCCTTGATCGCGCGCGCGCTTCCCTGGACGGTTGGGCTGATGATGCTGTCGCTGCTCATCACCTTCTTCATCGGCAACCTCCTTGGCGCCTTGATGGTCTGGAGTCATTCACCGAAGCTCATTCGGGTCGCGATCCCGGCGGCAATGGTGTTCACCTCGGTTCCGCCGATTCTCAGCGGACTTCTTCTGATGTGGATTTTCGCGGCGAAGCTTCGGTGGTTTCCGCTTGCCGGCTCCTACGGACTGACCGTCGAGCCCGGTTGGGACTGGGGTTTCGTCATGTCCGTAATTCACCACGGATTCCTGCCAGCGCTTTCGATCGTCATCGTGACCTTCGGATTCTGGGCGCTTGGCATGCGCGGTATGATGATCACCGTACAGGGAGAAGACTATGTCAAACTCGCCGAGGCCAAGGGGCTGCGGCCGCGCACGATTCTCTACTGGTACATGATCCGCAACGCGATCCTTCCGCAGATCACCGCCTTTGCGCTCAAGATCGGCCTGCTTGTCGCCGGGCAGGTTCTGGTCGAGCGAATTTTCGCCTACAATGGCATGGGCAAGCTTCTTTATGATGCGATACTTGACCAGGACTTTCCGGTAATTCAGGGCGTGAGCTACGTCATAATTCTGATGACGGCGCTCGCCGTCTTTCTTGTCGATCTCGCCTATCCGCTTGTCGACCCCCGAATCCGCCATGGATCCGACGGATGACAGCCGCTGCTACACGCGCAGGACGGAGACGGATGCGCCGCTTCGACAATCCGTGGACGAATCCGAAACTCGTCTGGGGCGCTGGACTTCTTCTGGCTGTCGTTGCGCTCGGGCTTCTAGGCCGGCTCTTCTGGGATCTTGATCTGGTCTTCACCGGATCCGCGCCTTTGAAGCTGCCTCCCATCGGCTTCGAAAACCTGCGCGGTCAGCCAGGCGTACTGAACCATCCCATCGGAACAGACGGTTCCGGGCGGGACATGCTGGCGCTGATCGCGATCGGCGCACCAAACTCGCTCTTCGTCGGACTCCTCGCCAGCCTGATAGGAATGAGCGCGGGCATTGTTCTGGGCTTCACTGCCGGCTTCGTGAACGGACGGACAGATGACGTGATCCGAGTCCTCTCCGACGTGATGATAACCATCCCGCCCCTTCTGATTCTCGTGGTTTTCCAGTCAGCCTTCGGCGACGTTTCCCTGACCATGATGGCGCTGCTGATCGCCGGTTTCGCGTGGCAGTCGCCTACTCGGCTGATCCGCGCCCAAGTGCTCTCGATGAAACAGTCCGGCTACGTGACGATGGCAAGACTGTCCGGTGCGCCGACCAGCCACATCATGTTCCGGGAGATGCTGCCAAATCTCGTCCCGTACCTGTTTGGCAGCTTCATCGCCAACGTGACGACCTCGATCGTAACAGCGGTCGGTCTGGAGGTTCTTGGGCTGGGCCCGCAGCGGATTCCAACTCTGGGGCGCACGATCTATGACGCGATCAGCGCCGGGGCGTTGATCCAGAACCTATGGTGGTGGTGGGGAATTCCCACAATCCTGCTCGCCGTCATGTTCATAGGGCTGCTGCTGGTAAACCTCGGTTTGGACGAGATTTCCAATCCGCGCCTCAGAAGGCTCAAGCGATGACCCATTGTCATCGGACACTCCGGCTGATGTCTGCCGCGGCGGCGAGGATGCTGCGCTTTCGCGGCGAGCCGTTGATGCACTTGATTCCAGGCCGCACATTTTCGGAGCTGACTGGGGTTCCCAAATCCACGGATCCGCTGGTCCGGCGGGATCCATGACAGATCGTCCGGTCCTTACCCTTCGGGATCTTTCCGTTGACTTCCCGACACCGCAGGGTGTCGTGCAGGCGGTTCGAAGCCTTTCCCTGAACGTCCCGATGGGACGTCGCGTCGGACTGATCGGAGAGAGCGGATCGGGAAAGACAACGACGGCTCTGGCCATAATGCGCATGCTCGCGGAACCGGGCTACGTATCCGACGGCGTCATTGATTTAAGCGGAATCGACGTGCTGCAGCTGACCGAAGAGGAGATACGCCTCGCCCGGCTGTCCCGTGTAGCATACATCCCGCAGGGAGCGATGAATTCCCTCAATCCTGTAATGCGCGTAGAACACCAGCTTTGGGATGCAGTAACCGCGCATGAAGGCCAAGTGGATTCCGCCGAACTCAAAAGCCGCGCCTGTGAAGCGCTCGAAGGCGTTAGCCTCCATCCGGAAACTGGGCGCCTGTATCCGCATGAGCTCTCGGGCGGAATGAAGCAAAGGATCTGCATCGCGCTCGGAATGATTCTTCGGCCAGAACTGATCATCGCTGACGAGCCGACGTCAGCGCTGGATGTCGTAACCCAACGGCAGGTGATGCAGACGCTCAAGGAAGCTCAGGCACTTGCGGGATCGGGCCTGATCCTCATCGGACATGACATGGGGCTTATGGCGCAGTCGGTCGACGAACTGGCTGTCCTGAAGGAGGGGGAACTGGTCGAACACGGCGACGTCCGGCAGATAATGGACAATCCCCAACACCCTTATACGCGGGATCTGATCTCCTCGGTACCGCTTGTCGGCGGCGAAAGCTTCCTGAGGCCGTCCGCCGATCCAGCACCGCCGCCGAAACGGCGCAGCAGTGACCCTCTGCTGTCACTCGACCGCGCAAGCAAGGTATACGGCCGACTCACCGCTTTGCAGCCGCTCAGTTTCACGCTGCAGGGCGACACACCTCAGATCATTTCGATTGTAGGCCAGTCCGGTTCTGGCAAGTCGACATTGGGCTCGATGATCCTGGGATTCACGCGGCCGACGACAGGCTCCATACGGTTCGAAGGGCAGGATCTCCAGCGAACCGGCAAGACTGAGGCGCTGGAATTCCGCAAGGACGTTCAGGCAGTTCTTCAGGATCCCTATGCCTGCTTCAACCCGTTCTACCGGGTGAGTCACGCTCTGGCCTACCCGTTCAGGCGCTTTGGTCTCGCCCGGAACGAAACGCATGTCCGCAGCAGGATGGAAGAGGTCTGCGTTACCGTAGGCCTGGATCCTGATCTCGTCCTTCCCCGCTATCCCCACCAGCTGTCCGGTGGACAGCGGCAGCGCCTAATCGTCGCCCGCGCACTGATGCTTTCGCCGAAGCTTCTGGTCGCCGACGAACCGGTATCCATGGTTGACGCGAGCCTGCGCGCCACAATCCTGGCGAACATTTACGACCTAAAGGACAGGTTCGGAATCTCGATTCTCTACATCACACACGATCTGGCCACCGCGTATCACGTCTCGGACTATGTAATGGTGCTGTACAAGGGACATGTGGTTGAGGCCGGACCGCCGCGTCAGGTGATCGGCCATCCGGAGCATCCCTATACCCGCCTGCTGATAGACTCGATTCCCTGGCCGGATCCAGACCGGCCCTGGGGCAGCGGCGCCGATCCGTCTGCAGAGGAGGTTCACTCCGAAGACGCGCCGCTTGTGAACAGAGGGTCCGTCAAAGGTTTTGAACTGGTGACGCAGTGAAATACGATTACCGGTTCGCGGCTGCCAAGATTCGCGCGAAGCTTCAGCTTGTGTCGCAGCATATCCACCGTCGAACCGCCACACTCGAGCCTTTGCGGCTTCTGGAACTTTCCGGTCCCGACGAGAATCCTCCGGAGGATCCGAAACCGAATCGCTGGGCCACCATAGAACCCGAGAGTTATTGGGGACGCGCTGACCTGAACTTCGTTCTAGCAGGATCGTTCAGGGTGCCGACCGGCTGGGCAGCCGACCGACTCGCTCTGCACCTGCCGCTTGGTACGTTCGGTGATATATTCAATCACCCCGAAGCGCTGGTTCGCGTAGACGACGCACCGGTCGGTACGGCTGACCGCTACCACCAGACGATTCCGCTTGATTCTGTGCTTGCGTACGCCAATAGCCACCGCCTCGAACTCCACGGCTGGACCGGTCACACGTGCTGGCCTCCGGATACTTCAGACCGCACAAAGCTGTTCATGGGCCGCCCGGCACTGGTCGAACGCGATCCGGTTCTGCTTGAGTTCCTCCGGCTGGCGCAGACAACGCTCGACGCAGCATCCGAACTTTCGGGCGATCCATCCATCCGAGACAATCTGTTCGAGGCGCTCGACGCGGCGCTTCTGGCGCTTGACACCTGGGAACTGCCCGGAAACGCGATCTACGAGAGTGCTCCAAATGCACTTTCCATCCTCCGCGATGGCATAAACGCGGCGGGAAAACCGCTCGATGTCACCCTTCATGCAATCGGCCACGCACATCTCGACATCGCATATCTCTGGACGATCGATCAGTCACGCCGCAAGGCCGTACGGACGTTCTCGAACGTTCTCCGGTTGATGGAAGCGGATCCCGATTACAGATTCTGCCAGTCCCAAGCGCATATCTACGCATTCTGCGCCAAAGACGATCCCGAACAGTTCAGGCGCATACGCGCCCGGGTCGAAGAGGGACGCTGGGAGATTCTGGGCGGAATGTGGGTGGAGCCGGATCTCAACATTCCCGGACCTGAATCGCTGGTGCGCCAGCTCCAGCTTGGTCGGGGCTATTTCCGCGATACGTTCGGCGAGCCCGAGACTCCCGTTCTGTGGCTGCCTGATACTTTCGGGTTTCCCGGACAGGTTCCCCAGCTCATGAAACTGGCCGGGCTGAAGTGGTTCTGCACGAACAAGCTGAACTGGAACCAGGTAAACCGTGTGCACCCAACCCACGTTTGGGAAGGGATCGACGGTACGCGCGTTCTTGCCCATGTCCTGACAACGCCGCGAAGCGTGGAATACCTGCCGTTCCCGACAAACTACAAAAGCGACCTCACCGCCCGCGAGGTTCTCGGCACGGTTACCCGGGCAGATCCTGGCTCAGGCAACCTTCCGATTTGTTTTGGATACGGCGACGGCGGTGGTGGACCAACGGAAGAGCTTCTTTCGCGGGCGCGCGCGTTTGCGGACATGCCCGGAATGCCTCGTACGGTCATGTCCAGCGTGAATGCGGCCTTCGAAGCCATGGAAGCGGAAGGGCGCCCCCTGCCCGTTCACGTTGGCGAACACTACCTTGAAGGCCACCGCGGGACACTGACCAGCCAGGCCTGGATCAAGCGGGCCAACCGTCGCAATGAACGGGCGCTGCACGAAGCCGAGGCAATGTCGGTGCTGGCAGGGCTTTCGCCTGACCTCAGCGAAGCGTGGGAACTGCTTTGCCGCAATCAGTTCCATGACACAATCTCCGGTGTCTGCGTGCCGAAGGCGATTGAGGATTCCCGCGTCGACCATGTCCGAATTGCCGAGCTTGCCGAGACTGCCGCCAAGGCGGCGGCGGACGCGCTTGTCGCAGAGGCGTCCGAACCGTTGGTACTGAATGCGGCGCCGGTCAGCGCGGACCGAATCGCCGAACTGCCAGAAACCAGCGCAGCTGTTTCGATGACCCAGCAGACTGAAAACGGAGCGCTGATCTATCTGCCTCGCCTTCCGGCATACTCCGCAACACCGCTCTCTATGGCCGCCGCACAGGCGCCGGACGGCCTTTCCGTCCACCTTGAGGAAGGCGGCGGGGGCGCTGTGATGGAGAATGGTGTCCTAAAGGTCCGACTCGACCGCTTCGGCCGACTCGTCTCGGCATTCGACAAAGCAATTTGCATGGAGACACTCGCTGAAGGGTTGCCTGCCAACCAGTTTCAGGCGTTCGAAGACCGGCCGATCTGCTGGGATGCCTGGGACATTGATCCTGATTTCGAGGATCGCATCGAGCCTGTCATGGAACCGGCGACCTTCCGTATTATCGAACACGGACCTATTCGGGCGTCAATCCGCACCCAGCGGAGGTGGCGTGGGAGCACGATCTCTCAGGACATCCGGCTTGCTGCCGGCACTGCCCGAACCGACTTTGTCACGACGGTCGACTGGCACCAGACCCATACGCTTCTGAAAGTCGCCTTCCCGGTCGCAGTGAACAGCCCGAGCGCCCTTTTCGACATCCAGTGGGGCGCCATCGAGCGCTCCACCAAGCGCGACACGCCGTTCGAGTGCGCACGCTTTGAGGTACCGGCGCAGAAATGGGTTTTGCTGTCTGACGGCTCTCGTGGAACGGCTGTTCTGAACGACTGCAAATACGGCCATGACGTAAAAGACAATGTCATGCGCCTGACATTGATAAAGTCTGCGACGTCACCTGACCCTGACGCTGATCAGGGACTCCACGAATTCATCTATAGTTTCCTTCCGTTCTCCGGAGACGGCCGTGCGGAGGTCGACGCTGCCGCCTACGATATCAACACCCCGCTACGCATCGCTTGGCCCACGGGGAGCGTACGCAATGCGGCTGTCGATGGCACTCCTTTCGTTCGCATTTCTGGCGCTCGCGCAATCTGCGAGACGCTTAAGCCTGGCAAAGACGGCAGCGTTATCCTGCGCCTGTTCGAGCCGGACGGAGTTGGCGGTACGGTGAATCTGCGGTTTCGGACCCGAGTCAACTCAGCCCATCGCTGCGATCTTCTGGAAAACCCGACAGCTCCGGTCAACGCAATTGGAGATTCAGTATCGTTTGAACTGGGCCCATTCGAGATCCTGACACTGCGGATCCGTCCTGCGGCAGGCTGACCCCGTAGGCCGCTCCAGAACTGCGGCGCCCGTGTCGAAGAACTCTCAGCTCTTGAGCGTTTTTTTCGCTTTGAGCCACAGTCCGCGAGTCTTGGAACGAAGACTGAAGGGGTGACCCGGCGAAAGTCAGGCATTCGGTCGAACTCAGATTTTTTGCAGGACTCCGTTTTCCAGTTGGCTATCCCGGGTTTGTGGCTTGTCGCCGTTTGCCCTGCCGGTCGCATTCCAATGCCAGATGGGGAGGTGTGAACTTCCGTCAACACCGAAAGGCGTTTCCATCGAAAAGGCGCCGGAATCCATTCCATGCAGCTTTCCCGAATTCAGCGAGCATCCACCAAGGTCCAGTCTGGATCACCGTTCTTTGCATTGACGGATGTGCGACCGCGGCACAGTCATGCCGACCGACGTCCGATGCGGCTTACTTCGCGCCAAAGGACAACAACCTCCGAATACGCCGCAGAATTTTGGCCGACGCCGTTTCGGCGGCGGGAAATGCGACACTGCAGCGGCGGACGAACAAGTCTGGGCGGCGGCGCCGCTAGCTTCCGGCTTGAGGCCCCATATCCAGTTATGCTATATGCTGCTGCAGGTAGCCGGATCAGGATTCCGTAATGAGCGTGACGCGCGACGAACTGCAGGAGGCTGGCGCCAGTCCGGAACTGGCGCGGATTCTGGCTGACCGGCTGCCCCGCCGCGAATCGAGCGATCTGACGCGGCATCCGATGGCCGCGATCATCCTGACTGCCTTCATAGGAGCGTTGGCATGGCTGGGTGTCGCAGTGACGAATACCCAAACCGATGTGGCGCTTCTTCAAAGAGATGTCGCTGAGATCAAGGAGAGACAGGTGCTCATGGCCGCGGACATCACCGAAATCAAAGAGAGACAGGCGCTCATGGCCGCGGACATCGCCGAGATTAGGGAGCTGCTGCTCGAAATCCGGAATTGACGCTGGCTGCCATTTGTCGGGCGACCATCGACATCTTCTCAAGATTTTTTGTTCTCACGCGAGCCGTCTTTCCCAGACAGCATGACAGCGCAGGAGACCTGCAGGTGCGGCCCAGAATTGTCTTTCGGGCCGCTGCCAAGGCGCGGCGCCCGCAGATCTTCCTCCGGAGCAACCGCAGCGAACGCCCGTCCGCTTCCATCAAACGCATTCCGATCTCCGGCTTCCGGAACCGCCCCGTTTCGTCACCTGCCCTTGCCATGAACGTCCCTGCAGCGGTCCCTTCTTTGCTGTCCCGCAGGTCAAGCGCTGGCCGAGGCAGCCCAGCCGCTCAGGTATGGAAAGCCGCTCAGTTCTGGGCGCAACTTGAACTGAACGGTTTCCAGATGGCGTCGATGGATTGGACGAGCCCTTCACCGATGCCCTGAAAGCAGCCCAGATCCCGCTCCATGTGCACATGAATGTTCATGGCAGCCTGCCGTACAGATCCAGCCGGCGGAGCTGCGGCCTAACCCTTCACTACTGCTGTCGACAACTGCCCTCGCGAAGAAAGGATCACCGGCGGCTGGCGGACCTTTCCCCGGCCGGACAACGACGATATTTCGAAAGTCTCAAATCCGCATGTCGTCGGAAACAACCAGGAAAGGTCGCCCGCAATGAGGATCAGATGGTACGGACACGCTGCATTTGGCATATTTTCGGATGAAGGTCCGAGCAAAGACTCGGAGAACGTCAACTGGATGACATCTGGAACCAAGCGCGTGCACGGCGCTCACCAAGCAATACATCACAATTGAGATCCAACAGGTGGTATACTCATTCGACCGCAAGGGCGGCTGGCAAACGACTTGAGGGAGAAGCATCGATGTCAATTGCAAGAAATCCTTCCGATCCAAGCTCCGGCGGGCACCAGAGGCCGGAAACCGAGGCGGAGGCAATCGCACCGGTAAACGGAACATCCTATCTGCGGGGATGTCCCCATCCCCCTTTGGTCGAAGTCACGATTCCGCAGCTGCTCAGCCAGGCAGTGTCCCGGTTTGGCCAGCGCGAAGCCCTGGTCTTCTCCGAGCGCGGCATCAGAATGAGTTACGAAGATCTGGACCATGCAGTCAATGAAGTTGCATCCGGTTTGCTGGCACTTGGGCTCAACAGGGGCGAGCGGGTCGGAATCTGGTCCCCCAACCGACCGGAATGGGTGCTCACCCAGTTCGCGACCGCCCGAGTGGGTCTGGTATTGGTCAACATCAATCCGGCGTACCGTCCGGCCGAGCTGGAATACGTGCTGAACAAAGTTGGCTGCCGGGCTCTCGTTTCGGCCAGACGCTTCAGAAAATCCGACTATCTCGCGATGCTCCGGGAGGTCGCGCCAGAGCTGGATCACTGCACGCCGGGTCAACTGCAAGCCGCAGGGATTCCGCAGCTGCGCAATGTAATTGTAATTGACGACGGTTCCTGCGCCGGGGCGCATTCTTTCGAACAGCTTCGCGAATTGGGCAGATCCGAACGGAAATCCAGCCTGCCCGAAATCGACGGGACGATCGGCCCGGACGACTCGATCAATATCCAGTTTACTTCCGGAACAACTGGCTTGCCCAAGGGAGCGACCCTTTCGCATCGCAACGTTGTCAACAACGCACGCTACGTGACCGACCGAATCAACCTGACCGAGACCGACAGGCTCGCGATTCCGGTTCCGCTCTATCACTGCTTTGGCATGGTCATGGGAGTATTGGGGGCCGTCAGCAAAGGGGCAGCGATGATCTTCCCGGGCGAGGGTTTCGATGCAGAGCAAACCCTTGATGTACTGGAGAGCGAGCGCTGCACAGCTGTTTACGGTGTTCCGACGATGTTTGTCGCGATGCTTGAGAATCTCGAGCGCAAGGCAAGGAATCTGTCTGGCCTGCGAACCGGCATCATGGCTGGAGCCCCTTGTCCCGTAGAGGTAATGAGGCGTGTCATGTCAGAAATGAACATGGCGGAAGTGACAATCTGCTATGGAATGACGGAAACCTCGCCGGTCTCGTTCCAGAGCTTCGTCGATGACCCGATCGACAAGCGCTGCGAAACCGTGGGCCGGGTGCATCCCCATCTCGAGGTCAAGCTTGTCGACGACGACGGCCGGACCGTTCCGGTCGGACAGAAAGGCGAACTGTGCACTCGCGGCTATGCGGTAATGAAGGGTTACTGGGACGACGAAAAAAGAACCTCAGAGAGCATCGTGGATGGCTGGATGCACAGCGGCGATCTCGCGGTCTTCGATAACGACGGATTCTGCTCGATCGTTGGCCGGGTGAAGGACATGATCATTCGCGGCGGCGAGAACATCTTTCCTCGCGAAATCGAGGAGCAACTGATCCGGCACCCAAAGGTCAGCAGCGCCCAGGTCTTCGGCGTGCCTGATGAGAGGTTCGGCGAGGAAGTCTGCGCCTGGGCAATCGCAAAACCGGAAGTCGAACTGGCCGAACACGAATTGCGGAACTACCTGACCGGACGGATCGCACATTTCAAGATACCCCGGCACATCCGGGTGGTTGAGGAAATCCCGATGACGATAACGGGCAAACCCCAGAAATTTGTCATGCGCGAACGGATGGCTGAACTGCTTTCCCGGCAACGCCCCGGTCGCAGCCGGCATGAATGACCAGAATATTTGTGTCGCAAGCCGGCCGGAACGGCCGCATTTCCCGGACTTCCTCTGTCAATCGGCAGCAGGTAAAGAGAAAAGACGCTTAACACGTTAAGTTTTTTGTGCCAAAGTGCATTCGTGACCGGGCTTGATCCACTCGATTACCAATTGAAGGCGCGGAGGTCGGAACGACGTGGTGTTCACTGGACTTCAGACTCATTCGGTCGAGTTCAATGGATCGGCACCTGTAACGCACTTCAGCTGCAGTGCTGACCGCAGAGGCGGCAATCGGCAACGGGCAAACCATGAGGACCGCCCGGAACCATTTCGCTTTGGGTGTGAACTCTGTGCAATCGGGTAATATTGCGCGGGAACTGAACTGGAGAACCGAGGACTAAAGGGAGGAAGCCAAATGTCCGGAATGATGAGAATCACTGGAATTGCGTTGTCCTGTGCATTCGCGATGCAGGCGAACGCCCAGATGAATCTGTCAGCAGAAACTGCGAATGCCGGCGGCGTGCCGGGCAACACCGTTCTGGCCCTCGGCGAAGTCGCCTCGGCGGCAGGAATTGCGGACATACAGGTCGCAACCGGCCAGACCCTGACCAACAGCCTTCAGAACACTGCAGAAGGCAAGACAGACATAACCGCAGCGCCGTTCCTGCTTCCGTTCCTGATGTCGAAGGGCCTCGGCCCGTATGCGAAGCTCGGCGAGGAAACCGGCAAGGAATACGCGGACCGGCTCGCTGTGCTCTACACCTACCGGTTGGGCGTGTTCGGGCTCTACGCCTACGACAGCAAGAACTTCGGAGGCTACGGCGACATTGCCGGAAAGACCATCTATAACGGCCCGCCAAGGGGCGCCGCACTTACCAACGCGCGGGGGGTTGTCAAAATTGCGACCGGTCTGGACGACGGCGATGGATACACTGGATTGCAGGTGAATTGGGACCAAGCAGTCAAGACGATAACCGACGGGTCGGCGGATGCCATGGTGCTGCCGGTCAGCTTCCCGGACGGGAGGATCACCCAGTCGGTTGCCTCTGGCAACATGACGCTCTGGTCGTATCCAAAGGAGATCTACGAAAGCGAAGCGGCGGCAAAATACATGAAAGCCCCGGGCTCAGGTACGTTTGACGTTCCCGTCTCGGATGCGGTGATGCCCGAAGGTGTGACCATCATATCGGAAGATGGTCGTTTCCGCGGCATCGCGACAGTTGGCGGTGAAATCGTCCGCAAGGAAATGGACGGGGAACTCGCCTACAGCCTGACCAAGGCGTTTCTGGACAATCTGGAACTCTACAGGTCAAAGACACCATTCATGCGTACTGTCGGACTTGGCGAAATTGCCGATCTGGGCACCACTGGCATGTGCGGCGCCATGCCGCTGAAATACCATCCCGGCGCTGTCCGCGCCTGGGAGGAAGCCGGATATTCAGTGCCTGACTGCGCCAAGCCTTAAACACGGCACGGATTCCGCGAACCGGGCCCCTCAACTGCATTGGGGCCCGGATCCGGCAGTCTATGACAGACGCACAACCCCCTCCTCAGTCTGAGGCAACGGAAAAAAGCACGGCGACGCACCGCGGCAGCCTTCTCTATTGGCTCGCATGCTCCGTGGTCATCGCAGGGCTGATGAATTCGATTCCGGGAATTCCCGGTTTCGACTCCGGAATCCGCGGCCTGACCGGCCTCGACTGGATTACGCTCCGCAAATTCCCAAGGGAGTGGTTCTTTCCCGCGGCGTTCGCGCTGATGATGCTGGTCGTCGCGCTTCGGCATTCGATGTGGCGGGACTGGAAAGGGCGTTCGCCGAACCGAAGGGCGTTCGGGCTGTTTATGGACACGGCCCTGATCGTGGCGGCCGTCGGAATATCACTCACCTATATCGTTGAGATCGAGTCGATCTGCCTGATTGACCAGATTACGGGCGAGCGGGAGCGGCTGATAGCGGACAGCCTTCAGAAGCAAAAGGAATTCGCGGACCTTTACGGCCTGCCCGAACCAACAACCGTCGATGATCCGCAATGTGTCAGCACCACCGGTGGCTGGCTGGTCCTGATCATGGGAATCGCGATCCTGGTGTTTCTGACCTACAACATAAAGGTCTGGGGCCTGCCTTTGGTCATCGTGGCGCTGCTGGTGGCGGGGTACACAATCGCAACTGTGCTGGTCTGGTATTTCCACGGTCCCGACGACGTCAACAAATACCTGATGACCAAGCTCGCGGGCGAGCCGCGCCTGCTCTCGGACGGACGGCCAAGGGTGCATGACATCCTCGTCAACAACGCTTCGGGGCTGCTTGGGCGATTCATGGACATCGTACTGAACACGATCTTCCCTTACCTGATCCTTGGCTCGCTGTTCGGCGCGTCGGCTGGGGGCCAGTCATTGATAAAGCTCGCGTTCCGATGGACCCGGAAGCTGGCAGGAGGACCGGCCCATGCCGCCATCGTGTCGTCGGCCATGTTCGGAACGATTTCCGGCGGACCCATCGTAAACGTGCTATCTACCGGCGTTCTGACAATCCCGATGATGGTCAAACGCGGTTTTTCGAAGGTCTTCGCCGGTGGCATGGAGGCAGCCGCCTCGTCCGGTGGCTCGATCATGCCTCCGGTCATGGGAGTGGCGGCGTTCGTGCTCGCGGCGCTGACAGGAGTTCCCTATTCCAAGATAATCATCGCCGCGGCGATTCCCGCACTGCTTTACTTTTTCTGCCTGTTCCTGAGCGCGGTTTTCCAAGCCCGACGGCAGAAGATCCGGGCGATCGGCGAAATGACGGATCAGATGCATCTGGACCGCCAGGACATACTGAACCTGATCATGATCTTTGGGCCTATCCTTCTGATCCTTGCGCTTCTGCTGACCTCAAAGGAGGCTGTTGGCTGCGGGCTGTTCGGCTGGCTGCTTGGCGCCGAACGCATCGTTTCCGACAGCGGCTGCAGGGTGACCGAGCTTCCATGGATTCTTGAACTGGTGCAGAACTCCGCCGGAGACGCCGGAAGCGCTGGCTGGTGGGCGGTTTTTCTGCTTGTAATCCTGCTGTTCGTCGACCCGAAGATGCGCGCGCGGCCCAAGAAACTGATCGATGCGTTTTCCGATGCCGGAATTTTGATCTCAACCCTATACCTGATGTTCCTGGCAGTGTCGATCATTGACTTCTGCCTGAAGTTCACCGGGCTGCCGGTCTTCATCTCACTTGATGTGCTTGAGTGGCTGAAGTCGCTTGGCCTTGGCGAAGGCGGCTCGCTGTTCTTCCAGTTCCTTGCGCTGATGGCAACGATGTCGCTGGCCATTCTGCTCGGTATGGGGATGCCGGCGGTGCCCGCATATGTCAACGTCGCGCTTCTGATGGGACCGGTGCTGGCCGGACTGGGCCTGTCGATATTCACGGCGCATATGTTCATATTTTATTTCGCCGTTGCGTCCGCGATCACGCCACCGATAGCACTGGCGGCCTTCGCCGCGGCATCCCTCACCAAGGAGGATCCGATGGCAACGGGTCTTTCCGCAGTGCGGTCAGGAATCGTAATGTTCGTGATTCCGTTCGTGTTTGCAATGTATCCCTCGCTGCTTCTGATCGAGGCAGCCGTTCTGGATCCGACCGCAAGCGGCGCCGAGAAAGTGTATCTTCCCGGCCACGATGGCGAGGTACATCTGGACCATCTTCTGTGGCTCATCGCACGGCTTTCGATCGCACTCTATCTGCTGGCCAGCGCCCTCGCCCGGTTTGACCGGACCCGAATGGAGCTTTGGGAAATCGTCGTGCGCCTTGTCTTGGCGGCTGCGGTTGTACATTCAGCTCCCTTTGTGAATGTCACGGCTTCAGGATTGGCTGTTTCGCTTGTCTTCCTTCATCTACTGCGCGCCCGCAAAGGCACCCCGGCAGCTGTCGCCTGATTCCGCCGAGGACCAGAAGGGTTCCCAACCGCTTGCCGATTCACCCGCCGCGGTTCAGGAGCGGCTCGAACCGGAAACGCTTCCTGTCTTCCATTCTGTGGGCCGCACGGCATCCTTCGCACGCACCAACCAGACCAACAGATGATCGGGACGGAACCTTGATCCGACACTTGGCCGGAGCCGCCTTCTGTCAGATTTCCGGTAGATTTTGCAGCCCGACCCATATATGATTTCTTTCTTCAGAATTACCCTTCGGCCACGGCCTGACCGATCTGACACCTATTGGAGCACCTATTGGAGGGCACCATGAGAATCACTACCGAATGCAAGCCACTGGCGATAGGACTTCTCGCAGCCGCTATCGCCCAGACGGCAAGCGCCGCAGAACCTGCACAGGCGTTGATGAAAGACCTGACCGGTCAGTCTGTAGGCGAAGTCCAGCTTCGCCAGACGCCCCAGGGCGCGTTGCTGCATGCCAAGCTGACCAACCTTCCGCCGGGCGCCCATGCATTTCATGTGCATGCGGTCGGATCGTGCGAACCGCCGTTCACATCCGCCGGAGGACATTTCAATCCCGGAATGGCCAAACACGGCATCCTGGCCGAAGACGGCATGCATGCCGGAGACATGCCAAACATACATGTGCCAGCCTCGGGGGAACTCGAAATCGAGGTTCTCAACGCGCTCCTGGTGCTCGACGGCCAGCTCTTTGACGCGGACGGCGCTTCCATAGTCATCCATGACGGGCCTGACGACTATGTGACCGATCC
>JAJEAY010000097.1 GCA_022824145.1 Rhodobacter sp.
GGCTGATAAGCCGTGCGTTTGGAGACATCGAGATCGTCAGCATAGACCAGACGGTCGGCATGGGTAACCTCGCAGCCGAGACCGATCGCGTAACGCCGGACAGGAGCCTTGTACTCGCCGCCCGGCTTGCTCACGTCATGCGCAAGGCATAGATAGCGCACGCCGTCAGGAGTTTCCGCGAGCTGGCGAAGGAATCGCCCTGGCGTCTCGAAGGCACGATGCACATTCCAAAGAGGGCAGGCGCCTCCGAACCGGGCAAACTGAAGTCTTGTGGCGGAATGGCGCTTGGTGATCGTACCTGCCTGATCGACACGGACGAAAAAGAACGGCACACCCTTTGCGCCGGGACGCTGCAGCGTGCTTAACCGGTGCGCTACCTGTTCTATCGAGGCCCCGAACAGATCCACCATTCGCTCCAGGTCGTGGCGGGTCTCCTGCGCTGCTTCCAGAAAGGCGCCATAGGGAAGCAGTGCCGCGCCGGCAAAGTAATTCGCCAGTCCGATCTTTGCGATCTCACGTGCCTCGACCGTGTGGAAGCGGGCAAGATCAAGGGTAACCTCGAGGAGGTCGTTATACCCGACAAGCGCTGCCTGATGAAGGAGCTGAAAATGCCGGGTCGCCGGAGAGGCGCGGGAAGAGAGGGTCAGCGTCTGGCCTGAAGCATCGAAAGTCCGAAGCGGTTCGACATCTGCGATGCGTACGCCGATTCCGTGATCCTCAAGCCTTGCGACCGCTGCGTCAAACCGGTTCAGTGTCGTTCCCAAGGATTGGGAAAAGTTCTCGGCGGCACGGTCGACGGCGTCAATGTAGTTGTCGCAATAGTGAAAGAAGTCGCGGACCTCATCCCACGGACTTGGATGTACCGAACTGTCTCCGCGGCCAAGCGCTTCGTCCAAGGAGGCGAGCCGTTCATGGGTCTGGCGATATGCGCGATGCAGCCCAAGAAAGGCGCGCGCAAGTGCAGGAGCGTTCGAAGCCACAAGCCGAATGTCGCCCAGCGGAGGGGCTGCGTCGGAAAAGACCGGGTCGGCCAGAGCTTCACGCATATCGATGACCATCCGCTCCGAGTCGCCGGTGGAGAGTTCGGCCACATCGCATCCGAATTCCTGTGCAAGAGCGAGCACCACGCCAGCGGAAACCGGGCGGTGGTTGTTTTCCATCTGGCTGAGATAGGGCAGAGAGATGCCGAGCTTTTCGGCAAAGGATTTCTGGGTCACGCCGAGGCCCGTTCGGATCTCCCGAAGTTTGACACCGGCATAGAGCTTCTGTGTGGCCATGCCTCAATGTAAGTTCATACCCGGCGGCTGGCCAGTACGACCGAAACGGACCCAGTAACTCAAGCGCGGTCCGCGCCGATGGAACTGGATCGAGGAACTTCGGTGCAGGGAGCGAAACGGTCGGGAACCGCCTCAGGGCCGGTGTTTTCTGCCAAACATCCGTATTCAGTTGCTGCGGTTTCACTCATCCGCGGCATTGCTGTTCATGATGTAGGTCGCCATGGCCTGAAGGTCTGCGCTGCTCAGAAACGATGTACCGAAGTTTACGACCTCTGCCATGCTTCCTCCGAAAACGTCCCCATCGGGGGTGATGCCGGTCTGAAGCGAGAATGCCAGATCGTCGGCGGTCCAGCCTCTTGATTTCAGGTCCTGGGATCGGATGGAGGGCGCTCGGCCGCCGCCAGGAAGGCTGTCATTGCCCGCATGGATTCGGCTCTCAATGCGCGCTCCCGCAAAGTTCCGTGCGGTATGGCAGGCACCGCAATGAGCGGCCCCGCGCACCAGCCAGCGTCCGCGGTTCCAGGAGTCGGTCTGTCCTGAAACGGCGTCGGTCTTTGGACGCGACAGAAATGCGGCCCTCCATAGTTTCAGGCCCCATCTCTGGTTGAAGGGAAACCGCAGTTCGTGATCCGGGCTTGCTTCCCGAACAGCCGGAACGGTTTGGAACGCGGCCCAGAGATCCGCGATGTCCTGGTCGCTGAAACTGGCATAGAACGGATATGTGAAGGCCGGGTAGTATGGCTTTCCTTCGGGAGAGACGCCTTGCCGCACGGCCTTGGCGAAGTCTTCAACTGACCAGCCTCCGATTCCAGACACGGGATCCGTGGTCAGGTTGGGAGGGTGAATGAGTCCGAAGTCCGTCTTCAGAGGCGCTCCACCTGCAAGGGGCGCGCCTCCCGCAGCGTGATCTGTATGGCAGGCTATGCATCCTGATGCCCGGGCGATATAGGCTCCGCGGCCAGCATCCCCGGCAAGGGTGATCGCTTCGGGCTCTTTGCCGACCGGCCATGCGATCAAAGCATATAATGTTCCACCGCATAGCACGGCCAGTCCGAGGAAGGCCCCGAGCCAAAGCCGCAAGCTTCAGAACCTCTCGGCGCGAAACTTCGAATGGCAGCTTGAACAGATCTTGGTCATTGCCGTAAAGCTTGCATTGACTGGCATCTCCGCCAGCCTGTCGGCGTCAGCAGCCGCACTCGACGCGCTGCTCGCCATCATGCCGGACGCCTGTCCCGCCGCCGCGCTTTCGCCAATGCCATTGTCCGCCGCGCGTTTCATGCCTTCCGCAGCAGCGGCAAGCGCATCCGCCAGTGCGGCAAACTCGTTCCAGTCCTCCCAGATCGTGTCCAGCGCCTCGGATGGAGGCGCGTTCGAGCCTTCCGGGAAAAGGGCTTTCAGCGCTTCGCCGCTATGGGCAGTCACTATGTCCGCCGCTGCTCTCACTGTGTCGGCATCGTAGTCGGACAGTCCCCGCATGATAGGAGCCAAAGCCTTGATCTGCTTCTGCATGGCCGACATGCCGTCCATACGTTCCTTTACTTCGCCCATAGCGCCGCTATGGGCCAAGGCCGCAATTCCGATCGATGCGAGCGCGGCGGCGGAAATCCAGATGCGTATTTTCATGGAAGTGCATTCTGGAGGACAGTCGCGCCGCACGCAAGCGGTACGCACAGAATAATTCCTGGATCCTGATTTCGGCAGAGACTCACTCCGTTTGTTCGAATCAGGGAGATGAATGCTCTGCGGAGCCGACAGCGCACCGACTTTTCGGTCCTCGTCCGCAACGCGACGGAATCGGTCTCAGGTTTCGTCCATATGGGTGATCTGCTGTTCGCGTTTCAGCACGTAGAGAACCGCTGCGACAGAAAGCAGCGCAGTTGACAGCTGGATCAGCACCAAGGGAGCGGCACCGACACCTGGCGTCAGCACCATGCCCGCGAGCGCCGACAGCGCGGCGCCTCCACCGATCATGACCGCGCCTCCAAGCCCGCTGGCTGATCCGGCCAGATGTGGGCGCACCGACAGAAGTCCGGCATTCGCGTTCGGCATGACCAGCCCGTTTCCGAGTCCCATAAAGGCCATGAATCCAAAGAAAATTGCCGCTGTATCCATCCCAGAGGCAATTACCGCTAGCAGCAGGGCCATGCCGAGGACGACGATCAGCGAGCCGGCAAGGATCATCCGGTTGACGCCAACACGTCGGGAATACCGTCCGGACAGGAAATTGCCCAAAAGATAGCCAATAGCCGGAGCGCCGAAGTAAATTCCGAGTTCGGACACCTCTAGCCCATACACTGCGCTTCCAACATAGGGTGCGCCACCAAGATAGGCGAAGAAAGCGCCTGAACTGAAAGCGGCTGAGAGGCAGTAGCCCCAGAACCGGTGCGCTCCAAGCAGACCCGGATACTGGCGGAACTGCTCCGCGAAACTCGCTGAGCGGGACGTTGCCGTCTCACCGAGATCGAACCAGCAGACCAGCAGGATGGCTGCGCCCAGCAGAGCGAGCATCCAGAAATTCGACTGCCAGCCAAACGCCTCGTCAAGGAAGCCACCGACCGCCGGCCCCAGCATGGGGACGACTGCCATGCCCATGGTCAAATATCCAATCATGGATGCCGCCTGGTCCTGCGGCACGGTATCCCGCACAATCGCACGGCTCAGGACCATTCCCACCACGACAGTGCCCTGAAGCATGCGGAACGCAAGAAACGTCTCCACGGTCGGAGCGAAAACGCAGCCGACCGAGGCAAATATAAATATCACAAAGCCCCATAGAACGACGGGCCTGCGCCCCATCCGGTCAGAGAGCGGCCCGACAATCACCTGCAGCGTAGCATTCACTCCAAGATAGATCGCGACGGAAAGCTGCATAAGCCGGTAGTCGGTCCCGAAGTGCTCCGTCATGGCTGGAAGCGAAGGTAGGAACATGTTCATGGAAAGCACCGCCATTCCCATGATCATGATCAGCGTCATCATATGCGGAGGGGTGGTGCGGTCGAAGAACCCGACCTTGGAGAATGCCCTGACCGCGGTCGACCGCATCGCGTCCTGAGGTGCTTCCATGCGAGGCGCCGCGCCTAGACCGGTGGCCAGGTGTCGGCCACACGGTAGCCGCGTGGCCATGGGTCGGTCGGATCACACATGACTTGATGGGTGCCGGTGATCCACGCCCGGCCACAGATGGACGACTGGACCGCTGTCCGCCCGCCAACGGAAGTGATTCCCGTTATACGGCATTCGAAGCGCCCGCCGATGATTGATCGCCCAATGTAGCCGTCTCCTTCGGAAAGTTCCCCGCGGGCGTGCATTACCGCCATTCGTGCCGAACAGCCAGTACCGCAGGGAGAACGGTCGATTCGGCCGGGGTCGATGACGACTGCGTTCACTCCTTCCAGAACGGAACCGTTCCGCCGCAGCGGTGACGTGAACTGGCAGAACGAAATATTCGACCAAGACTGTTCCGGATGCGAGAATCCCAATTGCTCGTTGGCCGCAGCGGTCAGCTTCGCGCCGGCATCAGCGATGTCACGGCCCTCGTCGGGGCTGAGAGTGAAACCGAGATCCGCAGCGTTAACCAGAACGAAGCTGTCGCCGCCATAGGCGGTATCGACCGAAACTGTGGGGTGGCCAGTCATTTCCAGAGGCGCGCCGAGCCTGTCGGCAAAGCTTGGAACATTCGAGATTTCGACTGAACGGACTGATCCGTCCGCGCAGGATGCCCGGACAGGAACGATTCCGGCGGGCGCTTCGAGAAAGAACTCCGTAAAGGGCTCCGACATCGGCACAAGTCCGTGTTCCAGGCAGACAGTCGCAACGCAGATTGCGTTCGATCCCGACATGGGCGGCGTATGCACGGGTTCCATGATCAGGAATCCGGCGCTGGCACGAGAGTCGATGGGAGGGACCAGCAGGTTTACGTGCGTGAACACACCGCCGCGAGGCTCGTGCAGAAGCAGATCCCGCAGCCCCCCATCGGAGGCTAGCCAGTCACGTTGCTCCCAAAGCGTGTCTCCTGGCGGCGGAGGGACACCGTCCGTGATGACTTTGCCCACTTCGCCCTCAGCATGAGCCGACACCATATGGATGACCGGAGTTTCGAGCATGTTTTCAATTTCGCATTTTTCATGTTCAGTATTGCGAGAGTTTTGCAAATTTACCGAATTTTGCTTCCCCTGCATGATGCCCTTGAATATTTTGCGGAGAGTCAGGGGCGCCAGAGCGATTCGGGAACGGGTATGACGGACATTCTGCAGGAACTCCAGAACCGCCGCAATGCGGCGCGGCTAGGCGGCGGGCAGCGAAGGATAGATGCGCAGCATGGCAAGGGCAAGCTGACCGCCCGCGAACGGCTCGAACTGCTGCTGGACGAGGACAGTTTCGAGGAATTCGACATGTTCGTTGTCCACCGCTGCAGCGATTTCGGAATGGAGGCGGAGCGGCCCTCAGGCGATGGCGTCGTCACGGGATGGGGAACGGTCAACGGGCGCATGGTCTATGTGTTCAGTCAGGATTTCACCGTTTTCGGAGGCTCGCTTTCGGAGACCCATGCCCAGAAGATCTGCAAGATCATGGATATGGCGGTGCAGAACGGCGCTCCGGTCATTGGGCTCAACGATTCCGGTGGTGCCCGGATACAGGAAGGCGTGGCGTCGCTGGCCGGTTATGCTGAAGTGTTCCAGCGAAATGTTCTGGCCTCAGGTGTCGTACCTCAGATCAGTGTCATCATGGGACCTTGCGCTGGAGGTGCCGTCTATTCGCCTGCGATGACGGATTTCATCTTCATGGTTAAGGACACGTCCTACATGTTCGTCACCGGGCCGGACGTGGTGAAGACCGTAACCAATGAGGTGGTGACGGCTGAGGAACTGGGCGGTTCCCTGACCCATACAAGGAAGTCTTCCGTTGCTGATGGGGCGTTTGAGAATGATGTCGAGGCTTTGGCGGAGATTCGGCGCCTTGTGGACTTCCTGCCACTCAACAATCGGGACCGGCCGCCTGTGCGGCAGTTCTTTGACCATCCAGCCCGTGTCGGTGAGGGCCTTGACACCCTGGTACCTGACAGTCCCAACTCTCCGTACGACATGCACGAATTGATCCGTGAAGTGGCGGATGAAAGGGATTTTTTCGAAATCCAGGCGGAGTTCGCAAAGAACGTCATAACTGGATTCATCCGGCTCGAAGGCAGGACTGTCGGCACCGTGGCCAACCAGCCGATGGTGCTGGCGGGCTGCCTTGATATCGATTCGTCCCGCAAGGCTGCCAGATTCGTTCGGTTCTGCGATGCTTTCGAGATTCCGCTTCTGACCTTTGTCGACGTGCCGGGTTTTCTTCCGGGAACGTCACAGGAGTACGGCGGCGTCATCAAGCACGGAGCCAAGCTGCTCTTCGCCTATGCCGAGGCGACGGTTCCTAAAGTCACGGTCATCACGCGAAAGGCCTATGGCGGCGCCTACGATGTCATGGCCTCCAAGCACCTGCGAGGCGACTTCAACTATGCCTGGCCTTCGGCGGAGATCGCTGTGATGGGAGCGAAGGGCGCTGTGGAGATACTCTACCGTTCAGAACTTGGAGATGCCGAAAGGATCGCCGAGCGCACCAGAGACTACCAGGACCGCTTCGCGAATCCCTTCGTGGCGGCCGAAAAAGGCTTTGTCGAGGAGGTGATCATTCCAAGAAACACCCGGAAGAGGGTGTGCCGCGCATTCGCTTCACTTAGAGGCAAGAGGCAGCGGAATCCCTGGAAGAAGCACGACAACATCCCATTGTGAGGCGACGGGATGCGTGCACTCGAATCGACACTTCCTGGTTTGCCGATCGTCCGCATGATCTCCGGACATTGGACCGGTCGGACGGCCGGTCATCCAGATCACGCGCGGAACATGCATTCGGCGGCTGGCCTGATGACGCCGGCAATTGCCCGTCCCAGCGGGAATCAGGAACGGCCGCGCTGCATCAGGAATTGCTCGGCACGCCGAAACATGGATTTGGTTAGGGAAATTCTTGTTGCATTTTGTCGAATTGTCGTGAAACTAGCTTCCTGTAAGCGATCCGCTGGAAGGATTCTGCGGACAAACCAAAAATTGAACGGGAGACTCGCATGTCCAAGAGTATCAAGATTGCCATCACTCTTTCTCTGGCCGCGTTCATCGCAGCCTGTGCCGCTCAGGAGGAAGAGGTCATGGAGTCAATGGAGCCAATGGCTGAGGAAATGTCCATGGACTCTATGGAAGGCAAAATGTAGTTGGACTGACAGTCCAGCGGGGCGGGCCGTCGCGCCCGCCCCCTTTTGCCGCGCCGCCGTCCGGGAGGCTGGCGCATGAAAGGGCATCATGGCTTTCGAGGCCGTTTTCCCGGAACAGATTTCCGTTTCACTGACATCGGCGCGTACTGGTCCGTTTGCGCGGCACTGTGCAGGCGCATTTGCCGAACCGAGCGGGATCGTGACTGCTGCGGGACCGTCGGTTCCATGACGGTGTCGGCAGCGCTGCTTGACGAAGCCCGACCGATCGGGGTCAGCCTTAAGCCAGCATATCCGCCCAGCCTTGTGCCGGGACGGCATTGGCACGCGGCCTCCGTTCCGGTTCAGGACGATTCCGGTGCGCCGAAAAGGCCAGCCGGAGAAGATCCGGGGCGGCTTGGTCGGTTGATCAGGGAGCAGCGGTTCAGCCTGACGTCCTGTACGGAACGACGGCTCTCCGCAATTTCCGAAATTTTTGGCAGGTTCCACGGTCATGGCCTAAGGGCGGGGCCAGCCGCGAACGCCGTCCCAACGGAGACTGCGGTTCACTTGGCGCCTTGGCCGGGAACCGGAAAGGAAAACGGATGTTCAGAAAAATACTGATCGCGAACCGCGGTGAAATCGCCTGCAGGGTCATCAAGACCGCCCGCCGGATGGGGATTGCCACAGTTGCCGTCCACTCCGATGCCGATGCGCGGGCGCTGCACGTAAGGATGGCGGACGAAGCAGTCCATATCGGACCGTCACCCGCCATAGAGTCCTATATCTGCATCGACAGAGTTATGGATGCGGTTAGGAGATCGGGCGCCGAAGCCGTTCATCCTGGATACGGTTTTCTCAGCGAAAACAGCAGGTTTTCGAAGGCTCTTGAGAAAGAGGATGTTGCGTTCATAGGGCCGCCGACGGGCGCCATAGAATCAATGGGCGACAAAATCACCTCGAAGAAGATCGCCCAGGACGCCAATGTATCCATCGTTCCCGGCTACATGGGTCTGATCGAGGACGCCGATGAGGCGGTGAGCATTGCGTCCGGAATCGGCTATCCTGTCATGATCAAGGCGAGCGCCGGTGGCGGCGGAAAGGGCATGCGAATCGCCTGGGATGAGGATCAGACTCGCGAAGGATTCCAGTCCTCCCGAAGCGAAGCCGCCGCCAGCTTCGGCGACAACCGCATCTTCATTGAGAAATTCATCACACGCCCGAGGCATATCGAGATCCAGGTTCTTTGCGATTCCTTCGGGAACGGACTGTACCTCGGAGAACGTGAATGTTCGATCCAGCGGAGGAACCAGAAGGTCGTCGAGGAGGCGCCGTCTCCGTTTCTTGACGGGAAGACCCGCGCGGCGATGGGGGAACAGGCAGTCGCGCTTGCCCAGGCTGTCGGATACCGGAGCGCCGGAACCGTTGAGTTCATCGTCGACGGAGACCGGAATTTCTATTTTCTTGAAATGAACACCCGCCTTCAGGTGGAACACCCGGTGACGGAACTGGTCACCGGAATTGATCTGGTCGAGCAGATGATCCGCATCGCGGCCGGCGAGAGTCTTTCTTTCTCGCAGTCCGATGTGACTCTCAGTGGATGGGCTATCGAGAACCGGGTCTATGCCGAGGATCCCTACCGCGGCTTTCTTCCGTCGATCGGCCGCCTGACCCGATACGGTCCACCGGAGGAATCCTCGGCGGGGCCTCTTCTCTCCAACGGGCGTTGGGAAGGCTCTGCCAGAACCGGTGAAGTGGCTGTGCGCAACGACACCGGCGTTTACCAGGGTGGTGAGATAAGCGTGCACTACGACCCGATGATTGCCAAGCTCTGTACATGGGCGAATACGAGGGACGGGGCCGTTGAGGCAATGCGGTTGGCGCTTGACCGGTTCGAGATCGAAGGAATCGCCCACAACCTCCCGTTTCTGAGCGCGGTGATGGACAATCCCAGGTTCGTTTCAGGCGACATAAGCACTGCCTTCATTGAAGAGGAGTATCCTGACGGATTCGACGGTGTCAGCCTGGCGGCGGACGAACTGCGCCGTATCGCCGCAGCGGCTGCAGCAATGTACCGGGTAGCCGAGATCCGGCGTACGCGCGTCAGCGGGCGGATGGACAACCATGAACGCCGGGTCGGCAGCGACTGGGTCGTGAGCGTCCAGGAAAAGCGTTTCCCGCTGCGTGTCGAAGCGGACCATGACGGAGCCAGTCTCCATTTTGAGGACGGAAATACGGTTCGGGTGGAGAGTGGCTGGAAGCCTGGAGACACTCTTGCCGAGCTCGACGTAGACGGAACTCCTTTGGTGCTGAAGGTCGGGAAGGTACCTGGCGGGTTCCGTCTCCGGACCCGCGGCGCTGACATGAAGGTGCTTGTTCAGACTCCCCGGCAGGCGGAGCTGACCGCACTGATGCCGGTCAAGCAGCCGCCCGACACATCGAAGCTTCTGCTTTGTCCGATGCCTGGACTGGTCGTGAAGATCGATGTCGAGGTTGGTCAGGAAGTCCAGGAAGGCCAGGCGCTCTGCACAGTGGAAGCCATGAAGATGGAAAACACCCTGCGTGCCGAAAAAAAGTGCGTTGTCCGCAGAATCAACGTTGGCGCCGGAGACAGCCTGGCTGTCGACGATGTCATCATGGAGTTCGAATGAGCCTGCCGCCCGGAAGATCATCCTGGGATACGTTTGGATATCCACCTCCGGAATCCCCGGTAAACAGCCCTGACCTGACAGGCGGGCTGGCCAACGGTTACGGATGCTCAGAGGTTTCCGGAGACCGGCGCGGGCGTCCGAACGGAAAGCGGTTCCGGCGCTACCCGGAACTGTCCGCAGCTGCGGCTTTAGCGTCCCGGATCTCCTTCTGCCGCAACGGCCACTTGTCAATCGCATGGGTGATTTCGCGAACGTCCCAAGGGAACGGTTTGCGCAGGTTGATCTTTCCATCCTTGCCGAACAGGGTGAGCATGAATCCGCGCGGGCGCAGCTTCGTGCGAATCCCTGTTCCTGCATCCGGGTCGGTGTCCACGATCAATACCACATCGCGCTCGATAAGCTCTTCCGGGCGTTCAAGAAGCAGGGCGAGCTGCTCCTGGAAATTCGGATCCGCAGGCGTGTCCGCAAACACGACGACCGGGCGCTTGAGCCATAGGAATTCGTCGAGCGTGACATCTGCGGCCTGCAGCGGCGCCAGAGCCGGCGTCTCTTCCACCGGTGCGCTGGCGTTCTGCCCCGCTGCCGGAACGGCCAGCAGAGCGGCGAGTGCGATGGCGGGAATCTGTCTCATGCGACCTCCACGGTTTACCGAATATAGTGTGCATGAGAGAGGAATCGAAGAGCGGAAGGGCATCGCCGCCACAATTGGGGTCTGCCCGGTTCGCGTTGGTCGACTCAAGGAGGAACCGAGATGACCGGTGGAAGTTCCGAATGGGAAGCAAACGCGGAGCGCGAACTGCGGGGGCGGGCGCTGGACGATCTGGTCTGGAACACTCCGGAAGGGATTGCGGTACGGCCCGTCTATACCGCTGCTGACATCGAGGGCCTCGCGCATATTGGATCGATGCCGGGCGAGGCGCCATTCACGCGCGGACCGCGCGCGACGATGTACACCGGTCGCCCGTGGACGATCCGGCAGTATGCTGGCTTCTCGACCGCCGAGGAGTCAAATGCGTTCTATCGACAGGCTTTGGCGGCGGGACAGCAGGGCGTGTCGGTCGCTTTCGACCTTGCTACGCATCGTGGATATGACAGCGACCATGAACGGGTCGTCGGCGATGTCGGCAAAGCTGGGGTCGCGATCGATTCGGTCGAAGACATGAAGATTCTCTTCGACGGAATTCCGCTTGGCGAGGTGTCGGTTTCGATGACGATGAACGGCGCGGTGATTCCCGTTCTGGCATCCTTCATCGTGGCTGGGGAAGAGCAGGGCATCGATCGTGGCAGGCTGTCCGGGACGATTCAGAACGACATCCTGAAAGAGTTCATGGTCCGGAACACCTTCATCTATCCGCCCGAGCCATCGATGCGGATTGTCGCCGACATCATCGAATACACGTCCGCCGAGATGCCAAGGTTCAATTCAATCAGCATCTCAGGCTACCACATGCAGGAGGCGGGCGCGAACCTGGTTCAGGAACTTGCCTTCACCTTGGCGAACGGTAGGGAATACGTTAAGGCAGCGGTCTCGCGCGGACTGGATGTCGACAGGTTCGCCGGGCGGCTGTCCTTTTTCTTCGCGATCGGAATGAATCTGTTCATGGAAGCGGCAAAGCTCCGGGCGGCGCGATTCCTTTGGCACAGGATCATGAGCGAGTTCAGTCCGAAAAAGGCGCAGAGCCTTATGCTTCGCACCCATTGCCAGACGTCGGGTGTATCGCTTCAGGAGCAGGATCCCTACAACAACATCGTCCGCACCGCTTACGAGGCACTGAGCGCCGTTCTGGGCGGAACCCAGTCGCTTCACACCAACAGTTTCGACGAAGCGATCGCACTGCCCACCGAGTTTTCCTCCCGAATTGCCCGGAACACCCAGCTGATCCTGCAGAACGAGACCGGCGTTACCAACGTCGTGGATCCGTTGGCGGGATCCTACTACGTCGAAAGACTGACCGCAGAACTTGCTGACGCTGCATGGGAAACCATCCAGGAAATTGACGGAATGGGGGGCATGACCAAAGCGGTCGCCAGCGGCCTGCCGAAACTTCGAATTGAGGAAGCCGCGGCTCGGCGCCAGGCGGCTGTCGACAGGGGCGACGAGGTGATTGTCGGCGTCAACAGATTCCAGCCTGAACGGGAGTCTCCGGTCGAGGTCAGGGACATAGACAACGCCGCCGTCCGGGATGCCCAGATCGGCCGTCTGGAGAGGATTCGTGCAACGCGTGACCGAAATGCCTGTGCCGAATCCCTAGCCGCGCTGGAACGGAGCGCGGAAAGCGGGACGGGCAATCTACTGAAGCTTGCCGTCGAGGCCGCGCGCGCCCGCGCGACCGTCGGTGAAATCTCCCTTGCGATGGAACGTGCGTTCGGACGTCACCGGGCTGAGGTCCGGACGCTGTCCGGCGTCTATGGGGCCGCCTATGAGGGGGATGAGGAATTCGCGGCAATCCAGGCGTCGGTGGAGGAATTCGCCGAGGCCGAGGGGCGCCGTCCCCGGATGCTGGTGGTCAAGATGGGTCAGGATGGCCACGACCGCGGCGCCAAAGTGATTGCCACAGCGTTCGCGGATATCGGATTCGACGTTGATGTCGGACCGTTGTTCCAGACGCCCGAAGAGGCCGCGCAGGATGCGGTAGACAACGATGTGCATGTGGTCGGAATTTCAACACAGGCCGCCGGACACAAGACGCTTGCACCCAAACTCGTCGAGGCTCTGAGGGCGCAGGGCGCTGAAGACATCATCGTGATCTGCGGCGGAGTGATTCCCCAGCAGGACTACGAATTTCTCAGGAGTGCGGGCGTCAAGGCGATCTTCGGTCCAGGAACGAACATTCCGAATGCCGCCCGGGATATTCTGCGCCTGATCGGCGAGGCGCGGCTGGCCGGAGCTGAATCATAACGACAGAAAGGGCGCAGGCGCGGAAGCCCCTATGGTTCGGCCGTCCGTGCCGAGGGTGCCGCCAGCATCAGCGCGGCGTATCCCAATACTGCGGACACTGCTGAACCGCTTAGCACGCCAAGACGAACTGCGTTCATCATGGACTGGTCGTCGTAGCTGAGCGACCCGATGAAGAGAGACATAGTGAATCCGATTCCCGCCAGGCAGGCGATTCCGTAGATCTGCATCCAGTTCGCCCCGTTTGGCATCGGCGAGATGCCAAGCCTGACGAAAATGTAGGTCACGCCGAACACGCCCAGCTGTTTGCCGATCACGAGGCCGGCCGCGATTCCCAGCGGAACGGGAGCGAGCAGGTCGCCCAGTGACAGTCCATCCAGAATGACGCCGGCGTTTGCGAAGGCAAATACCGGGACAATGAAATACAGGACATAAGGTGAGAGAGCATTCTCGATGGAATGCAGGGGAGACTTTCCCCATCTGTCGGTCAGCGGGATGCAAAAGGCTGTGATTACTCCGGCGAGTGTCGCATGCACTCCCGATTTGAGCATAAGCGCCCAAAGAACGACTCCGAGCAGAAGCGTTGGCGCCATGCGGTGCGCACCTTGACGGGACCGCCATAGCATTGCTGCCAGAGGCGCCAGCGCAAGGCCGAGATAGGCTACCTTCAGTTCGGCGGTGTAGAACAGCGCGATGATAAGGATCGCGCCAAGATCGTCGAGTATGGCAAGCGTGAGAAGAAAAATCTTCAGGGATGGAGGCACGCGGCTTGCCGCAAGTGCCAGCACCCCCAGCGCGAAAGCGATGTCTGTGGCCGCCGGTATGGCCCAGCCGGTCGCCGCGGGCGTACCGGCGTTCAGCGACAGAAACACCAGTGCAGGGACGGCCATACCCCCGACGGCGGCGGCTCCGGGCAACACGACGTCTCTGGGATTCTTCAGGTTTCCCTCTAGCAGCTCACGTTTCAGTTCCAGGCCAACCAGAAAGAAAAAAACGGCCATAAGTCCGTCGTTGATCCACAGAATCAACGGTTTCTGCAGGCCAGTTCCCTCTATCGTGACTGCGAGTGTTGCATGGAGCGCGTTGCTGTAGAATGGTTCCAGGGCCGAGTTTGCAAAAAACAGAGCCGCGATCGCTGACAGAACGAGAACGACTCCGCCTGTTGCGTCGTGTGAGAAAAAGCGGTCCAGGGCACGTAACAGCATGGCTCAATAACTTGGTTTGTTGACACGCGTCCTTGAAATGGGGCTGAGTACTGCGAAGTCAAGACCAATTGACAGTGAAGGTATAGTAGCTGGACAGTCGCGGTTCCGACTGGTGCAGTGAATTCGCCGGAGAAACGCATGTCCGTCAGACTAACGATCGATCATCTGGTGGTTTCCTGTGAATGTCTGGATGAGGGAACCGCGTTTGTGGAGGGTGCATTGGGCGTCACAATGGCGCCGGGAGGCGTGCATCCTGAGATGGGCACGCACAACCGGCTGCTTGGCCTGGGTGATGTCTATCTTGAGGTGATCGCGATTGACCCCTCCGCATCCGGCCAAGTTCGTCCTCGCTGGTTTGAACTTGACGGCTTCTCTGGCCAGCCGCGGCTGACAAACTGGGTGGCGCGCGTTTCCGGCCTTCCTCGCGCGCTGGAACTGGCGCCCGGCGGCACCGGGACACCCATGCGGCTAAGCAGAGGCGACCTTGTCTGGAACATCGCTGTCTCCGACGACGGAATCCTGCCGTTCGGAGGCGCGTTTCCCGGACTCATTGACTGGGGAGACAGCGTTCATCCGACAGCCCGGCTGCCTGACTCCGGCTGTCGGCTGGACTCATTCAAGGTGCGTCACCCGGATGCGAGTGGCCTGCATGATGCGCTTTCCCGGTTCTGCGGCGGGCTTGACGCTCATGTGGCGGAAGGCCCTGAATTCGCAATGGCGGCCACTGTCTCGTCACCGAACGGCCTCGTGGATATTTCCTGAGCGATCCGGCGGCGCTGATTAAGCCTGCAAGGCCAGTTTGAATGTTAGGCGTGGGTCCGGTTCGGAGGATCTGACAGACCTGTCGGATTCCACGCGACAGTTCCGGCGATTGACGATATCGTCCTGCCATGTCGATCTGGACCCGAATTGCCAAGGTGATTTCCTCCCTTGCCGCTGGTGAAGGACTCAGCGCGGTCTTTGATCGTCTGCGCAAGCCTCCGGAGCGCTCGGTCGCGTTCACCATAGCGGTCATTGCCTTGGGAGCGAAGATGGCCAAGGCAGACGGGCGCGTAACCCGCGATGAGGTGACAGCTTTCCGGGAGGTCTTTCACATTGCGCCGGAGGACGAGGTGCAGGCGGCCCGTGTATTCGACCTTGCCCGTCAGGATGTAGCGGGGTTTGACGCATATGCCAGACGCATAAGGAGAATGTTTCCTCCTGGCTCCCGGGTGCTGGACGACCTGATGGAGGGATTGTTCCACA